>NZ_CP113065.1:3577500-3845069 GCF_026625825.1 Pseudoxanthomonas sp. SL93
GCTGGTGGCGTTGCTGGCGGTGGCCAGCTTCTTCATCTTCGTCGGTTCCCTGGGCCTGCTGAAGCTGAAGGATTTCTTCAAGCGCCTGCATGGGCCCACCAAGGCCAGCACGCTGGGCGTGGGCTGCGTGCTGATCGCATCGATCGGCTACCACGCCTACACCGGTACCGACCCGCAGCCGCGCGAGCTGCTGATCACCGCGTTCGTCTTCATCACGGCGCCGATCAGCGCGCACCTCATGGCGAAGGCCGCGCTGTCGCTGATGATGGAAGACCGCCCGTCGCTGCCCGAAACGACGGACACGCCCGGCACCGACACGCGCGACGCCGGCCGGGAGCCTTGAGTTGACGCGTACCGCACTGGTCTTCGGCGGCACCGGGCAGATCGGTGCGCCGCTGTTGCCGCTTCTGCACGACGCGGGCTGGCAGGTGGTGGCCGTCTCGCGCGAGCCAAGGCCCGATCAGCCGGGCGTACGCTGGCTGACCGGAGGCTTTGACCACTGCGACGATCTGCCAACGCACGTGGATGCGATCTTCAGCCTGGGACCGCTGGATCGCTTCGCCGCGTGGTATGCGCGTGGCGACGTGCAGACGCCGCGCGTGATCGCGTTCGGATCGACCAGTGTCGATACCAAGATCGCTTCGGCAGACGCCTACGAACGCGACCTGGTCCACCGCCTGCAGGCGGGCGAGGCGTCGGTGCTGGCGACGGCCCGCGAACGCGGTGCCGCGGCGACGCTGTTGCGGCCCACGCTGGTCTACGGCGCGGGGCGCGACCAGACGCTGACGCGCATCGCGGCCATTGCCGGGAAGCTGGGGTTCTTCGTGTTGCCGGGCGGCGCCACCGGACGGCGCCAGCCCGTGCATGTCGAAGACCTGGCCAGCGCGGCCTTGGCGGTGGTGGATGCGCAGGCGACCGCGGGACGTGCATACGCTTTGCCCGGTGGCGAAACCTTGTCGTACCGGGACATGGTTGCCCGCACCCTGGCGGCGATGGCGCCACCGGCGCGGCTGATCGAAGTGCCGTCGGCAGTGTTCCGTGGTGCGCTTTGGCTGGCGCGGCTGGCAGGCCGCATGGGCGGCCTGAGCGATGCCGCGATCGATCGCATGCGGCAGGACCTGGTGTTCGACGCGGCGCCGGCGCGCACCGATTTCGGCTACGCGCCGCGCCCTTTCACGCCCGACGCGCATGCGCTGGGCAGCACGCGTGCGTCGTGAAACGCGACGCTCAGTATTTCCAGCCCATCTTCCGGTAGAACTTGCTGAGCACCCATGCCGGGCCGATCAGCAGGTAGGTGAGGTCGGTCAGGAAGCTGGGCTTCTTGCCCTCGATCTTGTGGCCGATGAACTGCGCGATCCACGCGACCACGAACACGCCCAGCGCCAGGAAGAACAGGTTCTGGATGCCGAGCGCGGCCTCCAGCCAGCGGGTCAGCCACGCCATGACGATGAAGATGGCCAGCATGCCGAAGCCCAGCGGGCGCGACAGCTTGTAGTAGTACATCCACGCGCCGAACATCGCCAGCGCGGCCCAGGCGCCGGACTTGATCCAGGTGCCGAACACGGGGATGCACCACAGCAGCGCGATCACCGTCCACAGGATGGCGGGCACGGCGAACACGTGGATCAGCTGGTTGGTGTCGTTGCGATGGTCGCCGGAGTAACTGGCGAACCAGCGGTCGACCGGGCGTTGCGCGGTTGCGTTCATTCATCCCTCCCGAGGATGGCAATGCGGCAGGGTATGGAGCATACCCCAGCCCGGCCGGACGTGTCGGGCCGGCGGTCAAGCCGCGCGTATTCAGTGTGCGGCGGTCGTGGAGAACAGCTGGATCACGGCCACGCCGGCGACGATCAGCCCCATGCCCAGGATGGCCGGCAGGTCCAGCGGCTGTTTCAGCACCAGCCAGCCCACCAGGCCGATCAGCACGATGCCCGCGCCCGACCAGATCGCGTATGCCACGCCGACCGGCACACTCTTCAGTACCAGCGACAGGAAATAGAACGCGGTGACGTAACCGGCGGCCACGATGAGCGAGGGCAGGGGGCGTGTGAAGCCCTCCGAGGCCTTCAGTGCGCTGGTGGCGATGACTTCGGCCACGATGGCGATGCCCAGATACAGGTAGCCGGTGTTCATGGTGCGGGCCTCGACGCTACGGGGTGGGCCGCGATGCTACTGCATCGTGGGGTGAACCCTGCCCGGATCCATTGACGCCGGTGCGCTTGCCCATGCCGATGCGCTGTGCGCACGCAGGATGGCTTCGCTGGCGTGGCACCGGGCTCCCGGTGCCACGCCAGCGACGTGCGTGTCAGTCGACCACGATGCCGGCGAGCTTCTGCAAGGCTTCGGCGTATTTGGCGCGGGTGCGTTCGATGACCTCGGCAGGCAGTGCGGGGCCGGGCGCGGTCTTGTCCCAGTCCAGCGTTTCCAGATAGTCGCGCACGAACTGCTTGTCGTAGCTGGGCGGGCTGGTGCCCACCTGGTATTCATCGGCCGGCCAGTAGCGCGACGAATCCGGCGTCAGCATCTCGTCCATGATGTACAGGCGGCCGTCTTCGTCGGTGCCGAACTCGAACTTGGTATCCGCCAGCAGGATGCCGCGTTCGGCGGCATAGTCCGCGGCAAAGCGGTAGATGCGCAGGGTGGCGTCACGCACCCGCTCGGCCAGTTCGGCGCCGACGGTCTTCACCATGGCGTCGAAATCGATGTTCTCGTCGTGGTCGCCGACGGCGGCCTTGGTCGACGGGGTGAAGATCGGCTCGGCCAGCTGTTCGGCCTGGCGCAGGCCGTCGGGCAGTTCGATGCCGCTGACCTTGCCGGTGCGCTGGTAGTCCTTCCAGCCACTGCCGATCAGGTAACCGCGTGCGATGGCCTCCACCGGGACGGGCTTCAGCTTCTTGGTCACCACCGCGCGCTTGGCGTACAACGTCGCATCGACGCCGGCGGGCAGCACGCTGGCCACGTCGATGCCGGTCAGGTGGTTGGGCAGCAGGTGTGCGGTCTTGGCGAACCAGAAGTTCGAGATCTGGCAGAGCATCTCGCCCTTGCCGGGAATCGGATCGGGCAGCACCACGTCGAACGCGCTGAGGCGATCGGTGGCGACCATCAGCAGGTAGTCACCGGTGAAGGACGAGGCGGGATCGACGGGCAGGCGGTCGCGGGGCAGGTCGAACACATCGCGGACCTTGCCGCGGTGGCGCAGCGTCAGACCGGGCAGATCGGATTGGAGCAACGTCGTGGGCACAAACACTCCTTGGGGAGTCCGGAAACCATCGAGGTACAGCGGCATCCTCGGGGGACCGGCAGGCCGGTCGTCCCGTGCCCCGGGGCGGCCGTTCTTCCGCCATGGCGGGGCCAGGTACCGGACCGGGCCGCGTAGTGTACGGCGCTTGGGGCCGTCGTGTGCCGTAAAATGCCCCGATTGCTGAAGAAGGCGGGCCGGATGAAGCGTTGGTACGGGAAACTGCTGGGATTCGTGGCCGGCTGGCTGCTGATGCGTCATCCCTTGGGCGGCCTGGTGGGACTGATCATCGGCCATGCCTTCGACGAGGACTGGTTCAAGCTCAGCCGCGACAACCCGTATCGCGTGTTCAACCTGACCAGTGACGCCAGCGATGCCGAGATCGACCAGGCGTACCGTCGCCTGATTTCCCAGTACCACCCCGACAAGATGGCAGGCGCGGCGGACGACCTGCGCCGCCAGGCCGAACTGAAGGCGGGCGAGATCAACGCCGCCTACGACCGCATCAAGACCCTGCGCAAACGCTGAGAGCCCCCATGTCCAACTGCATCATCGCCCCGTCCATCCTCTCCGCCGATTTCGCCCGCCTGGGCGAGGAAGTGGACAACGTGCTGAAGGCGGGCGCCGACTGGGTGCACTTCGACGTGATGGACAACCACTACGTCCCCAACCTGACAATCGGCCCGATGGTCTGCAGTGCGCTGCGCAAGCATGGCGTCACCGCGCCCATCGACGTGCACCTGATGGTGGAGCCCGTAGACCGCATCGTGCCGGATTTCGCCGAGGCCGGCGCCAGCATCATCAGCTTCCACCCGGAAGCCTCCAGGCACGTGCACCGCACCATCCAGCTGATCAAGTCGCACGGGTGCAAGGCAGGCCTGGTGCTGAATCCGGGCACGCCGGTCGACGTGCTGGACTGGGTGCTGGAAGAACTCGACCTGGTGCTGCTGATGTCGGTGAACCCCGGCTTCGGCGGCCAGGCGTTCATTCCGTCGGCACTGGACAAGCTGCGTGCCGTGCGCAGCAGGATCGACGCGACCGGCAAGGACATCCGCCTGGAGATCGATGGTGGCGTGAAGGCAGACAACATCGGCCGGATCGCGGCAGCGGGCGCGGACGCGTTCGTCGCGGGTTCGGCGATCTTCAATGCGCCGGACTACGCGGATGTCATCGGCCGCATGCGCCAGGCCGTCGCGGAAGCGCGCGGTGCCTGAAAAGCAGAAGGGCGATGGCCTGCGCCACCGCCCCGGAACATTGGAGGCTGATCCCGCCTCCGCCCGTCATCCCTGCTATGGCCTTCCACGCTACGGATGGTCTGTGACGGGAAGATGACGATGCGGTAGTCGTTGGTTGTGGGAGCGACGCAAGTCGCGAGCTTTCCAGCCAGCCAGCGCGATCGCATCAGCGGCCCAGGGATCTCGAGGACGATGTTCGCGACTCACGTCGCTCCCACAGTCGACCGGGTATGCTCAGGCGACCTGCAAGGAACCCCCATGCCCCCACCCCGCTGGCGCCTGATCCTCAACGGAAAATCCGCCGGCGATGACGACCTGCGCGAGGCAGTAGGCGCCTTGCGCGAGGCGGGCATCGCACTCGACGTGCGGGTCACCTGGGAAGGCGGCGACGCCCAACGCTACGTGGACGAAGCCCTCCGCGATGGCGTGGACACCGTGGTCGCTGCCGGCGGCGACGGCACGCTCAGCGAAGTGGCCACCGCGCTGGCGCAACGGGCCGAACTGGCCGCGCAGCTGCCTTCGCTGGGGCTGGTGCCGCTGGGCACGGCCAACGATTTCGCCAGCGCCGCCGGCCTCCCCGACACACCCCTCGAAGCCCTGCAGCGGATCCGCGACAGCAGGGCCGTGCCGATGGACCTGCTGCGCATCGACGCCGACGACGACACGCACTGGTGCGCCAACCTCGCCAGCGGCGGGTTCGGTACCGAGGTGACCGTGGAAACCGATGAGGGCCTGAAGAAGATGCTGGGTGGCCTGGCGTACCTGATCACCGGCATCGCCAAGCTTGGCCGCATCGAGCCGCTAACCGCACGCGTGAACGGGCCGGATTTCAGCTGGCAGGGCGACTTCATCGCATTGGGGCTCGGCAACGGCCGGCAGGCCGGTGGCGGCCAGGCCTTGTGTCCGGACGCAGTGGCGGATGATGGCCTGCTCGACCTTACCCTCGTGCGCGAGCTGTCGGGAGAGGTGGCGTCCACCATCGGCACGCTGGTCAAGGACGGCAAGCACGCAGCGCTGGATCGTGTCGCGGTGCGTGCGCGACTGCCCTGGGTGGAACTGGTCGCCGATGAGCCGCTGACGCTCAATCTGGATGGTGAACCGGTGGCGTCGCGTCGTTTCCGGGTGAGCTGCGTGCCGGGCCGCATCCGCATGCATCTGCCCCCGGAGTCACCGCTGCTGACCCCCCGGTAGGGCGAGGGCTGCACGGCCGCCGGGCGAGGAGCGGCAGCGTGCGGCGCACGCCCGTATCTGCGCCCCGGCAGGCTGGCCCGTCCGCCCGGCCATCGGGTAAAGTACGGCCGTGTCCCACCATACGATCCCGCTTTCCAGACATTCCGCTCGCCGTTGCTGGCGATGGTGGCCCGTTGCCGTCGCCCACCCCGCACCCGCGCCCCGGAAGGAAAGCCCGCTTGATCTCGCACGACCAGTTCCAGCAGCACGCTGCTGAAGGCCACACACGTATTCCCGTTGTCCGTGAGGTGCTGTCCGACCTGGACACGCCGCTTTCGGTCTACCTGAAACTCGCCGACGCCCCGCACACCTACCTGTTCGAATCGGTGGAAGGGGGTGAGCGTTTCGGCCGCTACTCCATCATCGGCCTGCCGGTGCGACGCGTGGCGACCTTCCGCGGGCACACGCTGCAGGTCCACGACAACGGGCAGTTGGTCGAGACACGCGAAGTGCAGGACCCCTTCGCCGAGGTCGAGGCGCTGCGCGCCGCGTATTCCGTGCCCCGCCTGGAAGGCCTGCCGGGTTTCACCGGGGGACTGGTGGGCTGGTTCGGGTTCGAGTGCATCGGCTACATCGAGCCGCGATTGGCGAAGGGCGAGAAACCCGACGAGCTGGAGACCCCCGACATCCTGCTGATGCAGTCGGAGGAAGTCGCCGTCTTCGACAACCTGAAGGGCCGTCTTTACCTGATCGTGCATGCCGACCCCCGCGAGCCCGATGCGTGGGAGCACGCGCAGGCGCGCCTGGACGAACTGACCCGCAAGCTGCGCCAGCCCGGTTCGTACCCCACGCCGATCACCCGCGACGTGCTGGACGAAAGCCACTTCGTGTCCGGCTTCACCCATGACGGTTTCATCGCGGCGGTGGAGAAATCCAAGGAATACATCCGCGCCGGCGACATTTTCCAGGTCGTGCTGAGCCAGCGCCTGAGCGTGCCGTTCAACGCGCGGCCGGTGGATGTCTACCGCGCGCTGCGGGCATTGAATCCCTCGCCGTACATGTACTTCCTGGATGTGGGCGACGTGCAGGTGGTAGGTTCGTCGCCCGAAATCCTGGTACGCCTGGAGCAGGGCGACGTCACCGTGCGCCCCATCGCCGGCACGCGTCCGCGCGGCAGGACGCACGACGAAGATCTTGCGCTGGAGGCCGAACTGCTGGCCGACCCGAAGGAGCGCGCCGAGCACCTGATGCTGATCGACCTGGGCCGCAACGACGCTGGGCGTGTATCGGAAGCCGGCACCGTGCAGGTGGGCGAGCAGTTCGTCATCGAGCGCTACAGCCACGTCATGCACATCGTCAGCGAGGTCACCGGCAGGCTGCTGCCCGGCCTGAGCTACGCCGACGTGCTGCGCGCGACATTCCCTGCCGGTACCGTCAGCGGCGCACCGAAGATCCGCGCGCTGGAAGTGATCCGCGAGCTGGAACCGATCAAGCGGAATGTCTATGCCGGCAGCATCGGCTACATCGGCTGGCATGGCGATGCCGATACCGCCATCGCCATCCGCACCGCCGTCATCAAGGACGGTCGCCTGCATGTGCAGGCCGGTGCCGGCATCGTCTACGACTCCGATCCCGAGAAGGAATGGGACGAGACGATGAACAAGGGCCGTGCGCTGTTCCGCGCGGTGGCGGAAGCGGCGAAGGGGTTGTGATGCAAATTGGCACCGACAACGCCAGGATCAGCCTGCGCAACGACTACAGCGAGGGCGCGCACCCGCGCCTGCTGCAGGCACTGGCCGTGGCCAGCGCCGAAACCAATCGCGGCTACGGCATGGACACCCACAGTGCGCGTGCCGCGGCGCTGATCCGTGACCGCCTTGGCCGGGACGCCGACGTGCATTTCCTCGCTGGCGGCACCCAGACCAACATGGTCGCGCTGGCGGCTTTCCTGCGCCCTCATGAAGCCGTGATCGCACCGGCAAGCGGCCACATCGCCACCCACGAAGCCGGCGCCATCGAAGCCAGTGGTCACAAGGTGCTGACCGTTCCCACTGCGGACGGCAAGCTGACTCCCGCGTCGGTCCAGTCCTGCGTGGAGGGCCACCACAGCGAACATATGGTGAAGCCGCGTCTGGTCTATATCTCCAATACGACCGAATGGGGCACGGTCTACCGTGCCGCGGAACTGCAGGCGCTGGGCGCGTTCTGCCGCAGCCGGGACCTTCTGCTCTACGTCGACGGTGCGCGCCTCGGATCGGCGCTGACGACGCCGGGCAATAACGTGGATCTTGCGATCCTGTCGAAGGAGGCCGATGCCTTCTACATCGGCGGCACCAAGAACGGCGCGCTGCTGGGCGAAGCCCTTGTGATCGTGAACGCTGCGCTGCGTGCCGACTTCCGCCACGTCATCAAGCAGCGCGGTGCCATGCTGGCCAAAGGCATGGTGGTCGGCGCGCAGTTCGAAGCGCTGTTCGATGACGGCCTTTACTTCGTGCTGGCGACACATGCGAACGTCATGGCTGCTCGCCTGCGCGACGTCCTGCAGCAGGTCGGTGTGCCGCTGGCTGTGGACTCGCCGAGCAATCAGCTGTTTCCGGTGCTGCCTGACTCGGTCGTCGAGCGTCTGCAGCAGCACGTGGAGTTTGAGGTATGGGAGCGGCGGGGTGATGGCACCACGGTGATCCGGTTGATGACGTCGTGGGCGACCCCCCAATCTGCCATCGATGCGTTCTCCGCGATCTTTCCCGCGCTTTTCCAGGACGGCCAGGCCGTGATGGCTGCCTCGCAGGCACAAGGAGCCTGACCCATGCTGTTGATGATCGACAACTACGACAGCTTCACCTACAACCTGGTGCAGTACCTGCAGTCGCTGGGTGCCGAGGTGAAGGTGGTGCGCAACGATGCGCTGACCGTCGACGAGATCGCGAAGCTCGCACCCGAGCGCATCGTCATTTCGCCCGGTCCCTGCACGCCGAATGAAGCGGGCGTATCGCTTGAGATCATCGAACGCCTGGGTGCCAGCACGCCGATCCTGGGCGTCTGCCTGGGCCACCAGAGCCTCGGCCAGGCCTACGGCGGCAACGTCATCCGCGCCGGGCAGATCATGCATGGCAAGACCTCACGCATCCGCCATGAAGGCAAGGGCGTCTTCGCCGGTCTTCCGGATGCCTACGAGGCTACCCGCTACCACTCGCTGGTGGTCGAGCGAAGCAGCCTGCCCGACGCGCTGGAGATCACCGCGTGGACGGAGAACCCCGACGGCAGCTTCGAGGAGATCATGGGCTTGCGGCACCGGGAGTATCCGGTGGAAGGCGTGCAGTTCCATCCCGAATCCATCCTCACCGAGCATGGCCACGCCCTGCTGAAGAACTTCCTAGAACGATGACGCTGCGCTTTATGGGAGCGACGTCGGTCGCGAACACCCGAACCACGGAATCCAGTCGCGACTCACGTCGCTCCCACGGGAACTCCCTATGCCACTGACCCCCCAAGAAGCCCTGCAGCGCACCATCGAGCATCGCGAGATCTTCCACGACGAGATGGTCGATCTGATGCGCCAGATCATGCGCGGCGACGTGTCGCCGACCATGACATCGGCCATCCTGACCGGCCTCCGCGTCAAGAAGGAAACCGTCGGTGAAATCGCCGGCGCCGCCACCGTGATGCGGGAGTTCTCGCGTACCGTCGACGTGGCCGACCGCACGCACCTGGTCGACATCGTCGGCACCGGTGGCGATGGGTCGCATACCTTCAACATTTCCACGTGCTCGATGTTCGTCGCCGCGGCGGCGGGCGCGCGCATCGCAAAGCACGGCAACCGCAGTGTGTCGTCCAAGTCCGGCAGCGCGGACGTACTGGAGGCGCTGGGCGCCAACATCGAACTGCAGCCGGAGCAGGTGGCGCAGTCCATTGCGCAGGCAGGCATCGGCTTCATGTTCGCCCCCGTGCATCACCCGGCGATGAAGGTGGTCGCACCAGTGCGCCGTGAAATGGGCGTGCGCACCATCTTCAACATCCTCGGTCCGCTGACCAATCCGGCCGGCGCGCCCGGCATCCTGATGGGCGTGTTCCATCCCGACCTGGTCGGCATCCAAGCCCGCGTGCTGCAGGAGCTGGGCGCCGATCGCGCGCTGGTGGTGTGGGGCCGCGACGGCATGGACGAACTCTCGCTCGGTGCCGGTACCCTGGTGGGTGAGCTGCGCGATGGACAGGTGCGGGAATACGAATTGCACCCGGAGGACTTCGGTATCGCCATGTCGGCCAGCCGCAACCTGCGCGTGGCCGATGCCGCGGAATCCAAGACCATGTTGCTGGGCGTGCTGGACAACAAGCCCGGCCCCGCCCGCGAGATCGTCGTGCTGAACGCCGGCGCGGCCCTGTATGTGGCCGGCGTGGCGGAGAGCATCGAGGACGGCATCGCCCTTTCGCGCGACGCCATCGCCAGCGGCAAGGCACTGGAGCGCCTGCAGCAGTTCGTCGCCACCACGCAGGCCCTGGGCCTGCCACGCAAGGAGGCATGACATGGCCGGCGGAGGATTCGCGGCGCTGCCCAAGCCGCCCTATTACGCAGTGATCTTCTCCTCGCAGCGTAATGCCGACGACGACGCCGGCTATGGTGCGATGGCGGAGCGGATGGTGGAACTGGCGGCACAGCAGCCGGGTTTCCTGGGCGTGGAGTCCACGCGCGGCGCCGACGGCTTCGGCATCACCGTGGCGTACTGGGACAGCGAGGCCTCCATCCGCGCCTGGCGGCAGCATGCCGAACATACCGCCGCCCGCGAGCAGGGGCGGCGTGACTGGTACGACCATTTCGAGCTCCGGGTGGCGAAGGTCGAGCGGGCATACGGCTGGGACCGCGCCGACACCCTGTAGGGGCTTTTACCTGCCGGAGCGCGGAGCACGCGACCGTGGCAGGGCGCGTCCTTGTCCCCGGCGGATGCGACAATACGACGCCCGCCCACCCGTGCGGGACACGACACAAGGTTTCGATGAGCGACATCCTCACCACCATCCTCGCCCGCAAGGCGGAAGAAGTTGCCGCACGCAGCGCCCGGGTTTCGCTGGCGGACCTGCGCGCGCTGGTCGACGACGCACCACCGACGCGGGGGTTCGCCGATGCGCTGAATGCGATGGTCGCGCAGGGTGATCCGGCGGTGATCGCCGAAGTGAAGAAGGCCAGCCCGTCCAAGGGCGTGATCCGCCAGGATTTCCGTCCGGCCGATATCGCGGTGAGCTACGAGTTCGGCGGCGCAGCCTGCCTGTCGGTGCTCACCGACGTGGATTTCTTCCAGGGCGCCGACGATTACCTGAAGCAGGCACGCGAGGCATGCACGTTGCCGGTGCTGCGCAAGGACTTCACCGTCGACCCGTACCAGGTGTACGAGGCGCGCGTGCTGGGCGCGGATTGCATTCTGTTGATCGTCGCCGCGCTGGACGATGCACGGCTGGTGGACCTGTCCGGGCTGGCCATGCAGCTGGGCATGGACGTGCTGGTGGAAGTGCACGATATCGACGAACTGGAGCGGGCCCTGCAGGTACCCGTGCCGCTGGTGGGCATCAACAACCGCAACCTGCGCACGTTCGACGTCTCGCTGGAGACCACGCTGGCAATGAAGGATGCCGTGCCGAAGGACCGCCTGCTGGTGACCGAGAGCGGCATCCTGGTGCCGCAGGACGTGGCCACGATGCGTGCCGCCGGCGTCAACGCCTTCCTGGTGGGCGAGACGTTCATGCGGGCCGAGGAGCCGGGCGAGGCCCTGCGTCAGCTATTCTTTGCCGCATGAGCACGCCTGCCTACCCGATCCCACGCGCGGAAGCGCCGCTGGTGGTGTTCGACTTCGACCACACGCTGTACGACGGCGATTCCGGCGGCCACCTGGTCAAATGGCTGATCAAGCGCAACCCGCTGCGCATGCTGGTGGCGCTGGCCGCGACGGTGGTGCTGGGGCCGATGGTGGCCTTTCTGCCCACGCGGCGCCGCGGCATCTCCGGCTACATCTGGATCGGCACGTTCGGCCTGCATGGCAGAAGGAGTTTCGATGCGCTGATCGACCAGTACGTGGCCACGCATCGCGAGGAAGTGCAGGGACGCCTGCTGCCGCAGGCGCTGGACGTCTTCCGCGACCACCGGGCCACCGGTGACCGGGTGGTCGTGGCTACCGGTGCACCGCCGGAACTGGCGCGCGCGATCCTGAGCTTCGTGGCGCACGAGGACGTGCCGGTGATCGGCACCGCCGTGGGCCCGCGCCTGGGCGCCGTGGTCGCCACGCGTCACTGCCACAGTGAAGAGAAGATGCGCATGCTGCGCGAACGCGGTTACGGTGATATCGCGGTGGCGTACTCGGACAGCAGTGCCGACCTGCCGCTGCTGAAAGCGGCGCATGCTCCCGTGGTGGTGAATCCCAAGCCGTCGCGCGTGGCGATGTTCCGCCGCGTGCTGCCGCCAGGCACGCCCATCCTCAACTGGGGCTGCAAGGAGCGGGGCGGCACACCCGTCGCGTAGCCGGGCGAGCAGGAGCCCGCCCTGGAGTCACAGCCTTTCCGGCGCGTTCCAGTCCCGGATCAGGTCGGCGAATTCGATCTCGGCGAAGTCCTGGTACTCACCGGCGTCGTAGAAACGCCCGTAGCAGTTCTTGCAGCTCTCGAACCAGATGTGCGGCTGCTGCGGGTCGACCATGCGGATCAGGTCCCAGTTGCCGATGCACACCGGGCATTTGATGCGGTCCACCTTGTTGCATTCCTCGCCGTGGGCCGGATCACCGGTATCGATCTCCTCGGCCCGGTGCTTCAGCGTCTCGTGCGCCATCATCTCGAACCAGAGGCCTTTGCATCGCGTGCAGCGGTGAGCGCTCGCTTCGGGTTCCACGATCAGTTCCATCGTGCCATGGCATTTCGGGCATTGCATGGGGGTTTCTCGGCTGGGATGGCGTAAGAATTCTACCCCTTAACCCGACCCTGTCGGGACATCCCCATGTCAGATCCGCAGCGGGTCGACCACAACTTTCGGCAGCAACCGACGGGTGAAGTAGCTGTCCTCATAGTAGCGGACCTTCCGGCAGAGGGCACGCTGACCAAGTATTTCCACCTCGACGAATTCAGCGTGCGCAACGGGCAGCGCGTTGAAGCCGGGCAGCAGGTCGGCACCATGGGACGCACCGGCAATACCCCGGCCCAAGGCGATACGCACCTGCATTTCGAGATGTGGCGCGATGGTCGGCAGGTCGATCCGCTGCCGCATCTGCATGGCGCCGAACGCGATGCCGCCGTTCCCGCACGGACGGGGTCGCCGGAGGTGCTGCGCGATGGCTCATCGGGTGCCTCAGTGCGCGAGTTGCAGCAGCAACTCAACAAGCTGGGCTATCGCGGCGCCGATGGTCATCCGCTGGAAACCATGTCAGGCAAGTTCGGTCCGCAGACCGAGCACGCCTTGCGGGCATTCCAGGCGGATCGTGGGCTCAAGGTGGATGGCGAGTACGGTGACCGCTCCCGCGAGGCGTTGAGGGTGGCCACGCGCGATGCGACGCGCGAGACGACTTCCGCGGAGACCACACCCCATAATGCACGGGGCGAGGATGCGCAGCGCTCGTTCGTTGACCGCATGTTTGCCGCGATGCACGGGGGCGACGATCGGGCCATGCGACAGGCACTGGATGACTACCTCAAGACGCCTGCCGGCCAGGGATGGCAGCAGAAGGAGCAGCCCGTCGCCGACCACCAGGTCGCGCAGCCGCGTGACCAGTCGGGTGTTTCGCGCTGACGGCGCGATCAAGCGCATGGGCCGGGATACCGGCCCATGCGCTACGAAGCGGTAGCGAGGCTGCTCGGGCGCGCTTGCTCAGGTCAGCCAGGCGCGTCCGATCTGGTACAGGCTGATGCACAGCACCAGTACGCCGACCACCTTCAGCACGATGCGCTCGGACACGTGCCGTACGAACCAGGCGGCCAGAGGCGCGGCGATGGCGCCGCCGATCAGCAGGCCCAGCACGATTTCCAGGTGTTGCAGGCCGATGGTCTTCAGGAATGTCAGTGACACCACCAGCGTGATGACGAACTCCGAGGCGCTGACAGTGCCGATGGTGGTGCGCGCCTGGCCACCGCGCGCCAGCAGCGTGGAGGTGGCCAGCGGACCCCACCCACCGCCGCCGGTGGCATCCAGCAGGCCGGCGACGAAGCCCAGCATCGGCACGCGCTTCACCTCCTTGCGCGGCATCCAGCGCCCGAACGACCGGACCAGGATCAGGATCGCCAGCGCCAGCAGGTAGAGATAGACGAACGGACGGATCGCGTCGCCGGGCAGCCGCGTGAGGACATAGGCGCCAATGGCCCCGCCGATGGAGCCTGAAAGCGTCAGGCGCCAGAACAGGCGTTTGTCGATATTGCGGAAATAGGCGTGCGAGGCACCCGACACGCCGGTGGTGACGACTTCGGCCGCGTGCACGCTGGCGCTGACCGCAGCCGGCGGCAGGCCCATGCTCAGCAGGATTGATGAACAGACCAGACCGAACGCCATGCCGAGTGCGCCATCCACCAACTGGGCACCCAGGCCGATCAGGATGAACCAGTAGAACTCGTTGCCAAACTCCATCCCGATGGTTCCGCCCGGTGTGGGATGCCGTGGGTCATCGCGTGAGGATACAGGCTGCCAGGGTTCAGGCCTCGCCGAGCGCCTTGCTGAAGCGCAGCGAGGTCTCGGCGAACCCGCACGCCCGGTAGAACGCATGTGCCTCGCTGCGATGCAGGGCCGTGGTCAGTTCCAGGCGCGCGCAACCGGCATGACGCGCACGCGCGGTGGCGTGGTGCAGCAGTTGCCGGCCGATGCCACGACGTTGCGCATCCGGCGCCACCACTAAGGTAGTGATCCGGCAGATGGGGGCGCCCAGAGGCAGGTAGTAGAGAAAGTGCAGGCCCAGCAGGCCGCAGGCGCGTCCTTCCTGGCGTGCCAGCACCAGTACCTGGGAGGCATCGGCGGACAACGCATGGACGCGGTCGCCGGCGTCGCCGGGCGTGCAGGGATACCCCAGGTGGGTCAACAGCCACGCGACGTCATCGGCGTCGCCGGGCTGGGCATTGCGAAGGTCGAGCAGGTCAGCGGCGGGAATGCCGGCGGCGGCGGGCCTCAAGGGACCAGCCGCACGCCCCATCCGCTCAGCGGGTGCCGTACAGCACGACCGTCTTGCCGCGGGCGTGCAGCGAGCCGTCAGCCTGCAGCTTCTTCAGCACGCGGCCGGCCATCTCGCGGGAGCAGCCCACCAGGCGGGCCAGTTCCTGCCGCGACACGCGCAGCTGCGTGCCCTGCGGGTGGCTCATGGCCTCCGGCTCGCGGGCCAGATCGTGCAGGGTGCGGACGATGCGGTCGGTGACGTCCAGGAATGCCAGGCGGCTGGCCTTCCTGCTGGTATCCAGCAGGCGGCGGGACAACTGCGCGCCGATCGCGTACAGCAGCTTGGGGGCGTCGGCGGACAGCGAGCCCAGGAACAGCTGGTGGAGGCGTTCGTAGCTGACTTCTGCAAGCTCGCACTGGGTGCGGGTGCGCAGGATCACTTCACGGCGGTCGGACTCGATGAACAGGCCCATCTCGCCGACGAACTCGCCATTGCCGAAGTAGCCGAGCACCAGCTCACGCTCATCGTCTTCCTCGGTGATGATGCTGACCGAGCCACTGACCACGTAATAAAGGGTGCCGGCGGGGTCCCCTGGGCGGAATACGTCCGCACGGGCGGGGTAACGCCTCCGGTGGCTATGTGCCAGGAAGCGGTCGATCGCGGCGGAATCCGGCGTCAGGGGACTGGCGGCGGGACGAGCGGGGGCTGATAGGGGGATGCCTGGGCTCATGATCGTGGTGGCGTCGAATTCGGGAAGCTTAGTCCGAATACGTAGCCGACGGCAAACGCAGGCCATGCAAGGGGTGGGCCAGTCCGGCGCCGGCCGGCCGACGACCGGTGCCGGACATTCCGCTGTCACCCCGTATGCCGCATAATTCCGGCCCCCATCCGCTTCCCCCAGAGGGACCCCCGCCGTGGTTAAACCACTGCCGCGCCTCAGGCTGCAAGGCTTCAACAACCTTACCAAGGCGCTGAGCTTCAATATCTATGACGTGTGCTACGCCGTCTCCGAGGACGAGCGCCAGCGCTACATCGAATACATCGACGAGGAGTACAACGCCGATCGCCTGACCCAGATCCTGACGGATGTGGCGGAGATCATCGGCGCCAACATCCTGAACGTCGCGCGCCAGGATTACGATCCCCAGGGCGCCTCGGTGACCATCCTCATTTCCGAGGAGCCGGTGATCGACAAGAAGCAGGCGGGCAAGGAAATCATTTCCGACGCCGTGGTGGCCCACATGGACAAGAGCCACATCACCGTCCATACCTACCCGGAAACCCACCCGCAGCACGGCATCGCGACGTTCCGCGCGGACATCGACGTGGCCACCTGCGGCGTCATTTCGCCGCTGAAGGCGCTCAACTACCTGATCGAAAGCCTGGAATCCGACATCGTCATCATGGATTACCGGGTACGCGGCTTCACCCGCGACGTGAAGGGCAAGAAGCACTACATCGACCACAAGATCAACTCGATCCAGAACTTCCTGGCCAACAACATCAAGTCGCGCTACGAGATGTTCGACGTCAACGTCTACCAGGAGAACATCTTCCACACGAAGATGCACCTGAAGGACTTCGACCTGGACCAGTACCTGTTCGAAGAGAAAGCCAAGAACCTGTCGTTCAAGGAGCGCATGAAGATCGAAGCGCTGCTCAAGCGCGAGATCGAAGAATTGTTCCACGGCCGCAACCTGTCCGAGTGACGGGTGGCCTGCCGCCGTGCCGGGTCACATTCGGTTCGGGTGCGCGGGATTAGGCTGGCACCACAATCCTGGCGGGACGACCCGCCCGCGGCGCGAGCCGCGTATCAGGACCGACGGCGGTCCGGAACGAACGTTCCGGGCCGTTTCGCGTTTTGGCCCGGGCAAACCCTGTGGAGGTGGCGTATGGCGTGGGTATATCTGGTGTTGGCAGGCGTGCTGGAAGTGGTCTGGGCGGTCGGCCTGAAGTTTTCCGAGGGCTTCACCCGCCCGCTTCCCAGCGTGATCACGGCAGTCGCCACGGTGGCCAGCTTCTGGTTGCTGGCGGTGTCGCTGAAGCACATTCCGCTGGGCACGGGCTACGCCGTATGGGTGGGCATCGGCGCCGTGGGCACCACGTTCGTCGGCATGTGGCTGTTCAAGGAGCCCGCCACCGTAGCGCGGCTGGTCTGCGTGGGGTTGATCGTGGCCGGCATCATCGGCCTGAAGCTGACGTCGACCTCATAGGGCCGGAGGCGCCGCCCGGCAATGGTCGGCGCTCTACAGGCGGTAAGCGACCGCCTTCATCAGCTGGGAAGCGCCCTTCATGAGGGACGGGATGGGGGCCGGCAGTTCCCGTGCGCCCGCCTCGCGTGCATGTTCGGCGTGCCGGGCCTCGTCGGCCTTCATGACGGTGAGGATCTCGCGGCTGCGCAGATCGGCGGGGGGCAGGGTCTCCAGGTGCTCATCCAGATGGGCTTCCACCTGGCGCTCGGTTTCCACCACGAAGCCCAGACTCCAGTCATCCCCGCGCAAGGCCGCCAGGGCGCCCAGGGCATAACCGCCGGCGTACCACAGCGGGTTGAACAGGCTGGGGCGGCTGTCCAGTTCGCGCAGGCGGTCGGCGCACCAGGCCAGGTGGTCGGTCTCCTCCTGGGCGGCGTCCAGCAGGTGGGCGCGGGTGGTGGCGTCCCGCGCGACCGCGGCCTGGCCGAAGTAGAGGCCCTGCGCGCACACCTCGCCCACGTGGTTGATCCGCATCAGGCCCGCGGCGTGGCGCATTTCGCCGGCATCCAGTTGGACTTCCGGGGTATCGCCGGCCGGATTTGCCCGGTGTGCCGGGGGATTGCCGAAAACCGTGTCCAGCCCGCGCTGGGCTTCCACCAGCCAGTGGTCCAGCGGAGAGAATGTCCGAGTCCGTGTGCTCATGCCCGCCATTGTGCCGCCTCGCGTCCCCGGCGTCAGGTGGGGACGGCCGGGCTTGCAAGTGCGGGACCGGATCCGTAGAATGCCGCCCCTCACGTTGCACCCTTCACATCGCGTGGCAAAGTTCCGCCGGTTCAACCGCGGAATCCGCCCGACCAACACAGAGTTTGTCATGACCACCTTTACCGCCAAGTCCGAGACCGTCCAGCGCGACTGGTTCCTCGTTGACGCCACCGGCAAGACGCTCGGCCGTCTGTCCACCGAACTGGCCCGCCGCCTGCGTGGCAAGCACAAGCCCGTCTACACCCCTCACGTTGATACCGGCGACTACCTGGTCGTCATCAACGCCGAGAAGATCGCCGTGACCGGCAACAAGCTGGCGGACAAGAAGTATCACCGCTTCACCGGCTACATCGGCAACCTGAAGACCGAGACCCTGGCGCAGGCCCTGGAACGTCATCCGGAACGCGTCATCGAGACCGCCGTCAAGGGCATGCTGCCGAAGGGCCCGCTGGGCCGCGACATGTACCGCAAGCTGAAGGTCTACGCTGGCCCCAACCATCCGCACGCCGCTCAGCAGCCGCAGGTCCTGGACATCTAATCATGGCTATCACTCAGAACTACGGCACCGGCCGTCGCAAGTCCTCCACTGCCCGCGTGTTCCTGCGCAAGGGCACCGGCAACATCACGGTCAACGATCGTCCGCTGGACGAATTCTTCGGCCGAGAGACCGCGCGCATGATCGTGCGCCAGCCGCTGGAGCTGACCAAGAACACCGAAAGCTTCGACATCAAGGTCACCACGACCGGCGGCGGCACCACCGGCCAGGCCGGCGCCATCCGCCTGGGCATCGCCCGCGCGCTGGTGGAGTATGATGAAACCCTGAAGTCGGAACTGCGCAAGGCAGGCTTCATGACCCGTGACGCCCGCGAAGTCGAGCGCAAGAAGGTCGGTCTGCACAAGGCACGTCGTGCCACGCAGTTCTCGAAGCGCTAATATAGGCTTCACTGGTTATACAGCCCCGTCGCCAAGCGGTAAGGCACCTGACTCTGACTCAGGCATTCGGTGGTTCGAATCCATCCGGGGCTGCCAACTTGACGTCCACTGGACATCCGCCAAAGCCCGCCTCGTGCGGGTTTTTGCGTTGAAGGGTCATGCCGATGGTTGCCACGTTCCAACCTCCTTTCTCTTCGCCTGAGCAGGTGCTGCCGCGCATCGGCGAGCGGGGCTATGCCGTGCTAGCGCCGGATGCCGTCGGCCGCCTGTGCGGCTTCGCACCGGGCGACCTGCAGGCCCTGTGGCCCAGTTGGGACCGGCTGGCGCCCGATGAATACCTGAAGGACGGCGGACGCTACCGCCGCCGCCGCCACTCCTGTTTCGTGATCGAGGGCGGTGTGCTCCGGCAGTCCCCGCACCGCGCCCACTGGCAATCGCTGGATTACAACGCGCTGCACGGCGGCATGGAGCGCTGGTTCCAGCCCATCGAACCTGCCGTGGTCGCGCAGCCGGTCTGGCAGGCGCTGCTGGTGTCGATGGGCCAATGGTGCTCGACGTTGAAAGGGGAGCGCGCGTGGTACGTGGAAGCGCACCAGTTCCGCATCGACACCACCGACGGCATCGGCCGTCCCACACCCGAAGGCGCGCACCGTGACGGCGTGGATTTCGTGGCGGTGATGCTGATCGACCGGGCCGGCATCAAGGGCGGCGAGACGCGGGTGTTCGAAGCGACCGGCCCGGATGGGCAGCGCTTCACGCTGGAAGCGCCGGGGTCGCTGATCTTCCTTGACGATGCGCGGGTGATCCACGAGTCCACGCCCATCCAGCCCGCCGCCGACACGGGCCATCGCGATACGCTGGTGCTGACATACCGGGCAGGCGGCTTCCAGGGCGACCCGGGACACCGATGATCGGTGGGTGGCTGACGCAGGAGTCGTCCATCTAGTTACAATTGAAACCATGGCGCATGGGCGCTGGCATTCTGGAGTTCCGATGAAGCTTGGTTCGCTGAAAGAAGGCGGTCGTGACGGCACCCTGATCGTGGTGTCCCGTGATCTGGCCCGCGCCGTGCGCGCCACCGGCATTGCCGCCACGCTGCAGCAGGCGCTGGAAGACTGGTCCAACCTGGCGCCGCGCCTCAACGCGCTGTCGGAGTCGCTCAATGAAGGCAGCGCCGACGGCGTCTTCGACGTGGACATGCAGGCGCTCGCCGCGCCGCTGCCGCGCGCCTATGAATTCGTCGACGGCAGCGCGTACCTGCCGCACGTGGAGCGCGTGCGCCGCGCCCGCAATGCCGAAGTGCCGGCGAGCTTCTACACCGATCCGCTGATGTACCAGGCCACCAGCGCGGCCTTCTACGGGCCGCGCGACCCGGTGCGCGTGGTCAGCGAGGACTACGGCATCGATCTGGAAGCCGAACTGGTCGTCATCACCGACGACGTGCCGATGGCGGTCACGCCCGGACAGGCGGCCGGCCACATCCAGCTGATCGGACTGGTCAACGACGTGTCGCTGCGCAACCTGATTCCGCCGGAACTGGCCAAGGGGTTCGGCTTCCTGCAATCCAAGCCGCGCTCGGCGCTGTCGCCGGTCTTCGTGACGCCCGACGAGCTGGGCGAGGCCTGGCGCGACAACAAGGTGCACCTGCCGCTGCTGACGCACATCAACGGCGAGTGGTTCGGAGCGCCGGAAGCCGGCGTGGACATGCAGTTCGACTTTTCCCAGCTGGTGGCGCATGCCGCCCGCACCCGTCCGCTGTCGGCAGGCACCATCGTCGGCTCCGGCACCATCGCCAACGAGGACACCTCCAAGGGCGCGTCGTGCTTCGCCGAGAAGCGCACGGTCGAGACCCTGCGCGATGGCAAGCCGTCCACGCCCTTCATGAAGTTCGGCGACGTCGTCCGCATTGAAATGCAGGACCGTGACGGACATTCCATTTTTGGTGTGATCGAGCAACGGATCGAGCGCCAGCCCTTGCCTTGATGGGGGGCCGGGTCCCAGTCTGAACGGATGGAGACCGAGGCACGGACATGGATGACACTCACACGCTTGGAATGACGCAATCCGCGGGGAGCGGCTTGCATGGCTGAACAACTGCGGTTGTATTCCTACTGGCGCTCGAGCGCCGCCTACCGCGTGCGCATCGGGTTGAACCTCAAGGGCCTGGCGTACGAAACCGTGCCCGTCCACCTGGTACGCGACGGGGGCCAGCAGCACAAACCCGACTACGTCGCGAAGAACCCGCAGCACATGGTGCCCACGCTGCAGCATGGCGTACGGGTGATCCGGCAGTCGCTCGCCATCTTGGAATACCTGGACGAAGCATGGCCGTCGCCGCGGCTGCTGCCGATGACGGCCCGCGACCGCGCCCGCGTGCGCGCGCTGGCGCAGATGGTGGCGTCGGACATCCATCCGCTGAACAACCTGCGCGTGCTGCAGTACTTCGACACTACGTGGAACGTGCCGCAGGCCGAGCGCGACGACTGGATCAAGCACTGGATCGTCGAGGGGTTCACCGCGATGGAGACACTGCTGGCGGGCGATTCCGCCACCGGCAGCTATTGCCACGGGCAAACGCCGGGACTGGCGGACTGCTGCCTGGTGCCGCAGGTCTTCAATGCGCGCCGGTTTGGCGTGGAGGTGGAGGATTTCCCCACCATTGCCCGCATCGAGCAGGCCTGCCTGGCGCTGCCGGCGTTCGACCAGGCGCGTCCCGAGAAGCAACCCGACGCGCAGGCGTGAACGAAAACGGGCGGGGATGTCCCCGCCCGTCGCAACGGTCCCGCAGGTGGGTCGTACTCAGCCGAAGCCGTGGGTGATCCGCGGCGAGCTTCCCGAGCTGTCGTAATCGGCGTAAGGGTCATGCTCGCCCTTGCTGCCTTCGGACAGGCGGAACTTCAGCGCCAGGCCATCGCGCGAATCGGCGGCGCGCAGCGCTTCCTCCTGCTCGATCTGGCCTTCCTTGACCATGCGGAACAGGCACTGGTCGAAGGTTTCCATGCCTTCCTCCAGCGATTCCTCCATGGCCTGTTTCATCTCGTGCACCTGGCCGCGGCGCAACAGGTCGCGGATCATCGGCGTGTTGATCAGCACCTCGGCCGCCGGCAGCCGGCGCCCGTCGATGCCCTTCACCAGGCGCTGCGACACCACGGCGCGCAGGTTCAGCGCCAGGTTCATCAGTACGTTCTTGTGCGCGCTTTCGGGGAAGAAGTTGAGGATGCGCTCTATGGTCTGGTCGGCGTTGTTCGAGTGCAGCGTCGCCAGGCACAGGTGACCGGTCTCGGCGAAGGCGATGGCGGCTTCCATCGTGGTGGCGTCAAGGATTTCGCCGATCAGGATGACGTCCGGCGCCTCGCGCATCGCGTTCTTCAGCGCGTTGTGGAAGGCGTGGGTATCCAGGCCCACTTCACGCTGGTTGACGATGGATTGCTTGTGCCGGTGCAGGTACTCGATGGGGTCCTCGATGGTGAGGATGTGCCCCGTGCTGGTGCTGTTGCGGTAGTCGATCATCGACGCCAGCGAGGTGGACTTGCCCGAGCCGGTGGAGCCGACCAGCAGCACCAGCCCGCGCGGGGTCATGATGATGTCCTTCAGCACCTGCGGCAGGTTCAGTTCCTCGATCGAGGGGATCACGCTGCGGATCGCACGGATCACCATGCCGACTTCGCCGCGCTGCTTGAACACGTTGACGCGGAAGCGGCCGGCGTCCTGCAGGGCAATGGCCATGTTGAGCTCCAGTTCGCGCTCGAACACGGGCACCTGGCCCTCGTCCATCAGCGAATAGGCGATCTTCTTGACCATGCCGGGCGGCAGCCCGGTGTTGCCCAAGGGATAGAGTTTGCCTTCAATCTTGATGTAGACCGGCGCCCCGGTCGTAAGGAACATGTCCGAGGCGTTCTTCTCGGTCATCAGCTTCAGGAAATAGCCGATGTCCATGTGCAATGCTCCCCACGATACGCGGCACCACGTTGCAACGGCGCCAAAGGCTTCCGACAATGGCCGCGCGCACCCCTCAACGCCACGGCACCCCAATGACTGTTAGCTTCGCACACTTCCGCTTCTTCCTGCATGTGATGGCCACCGCAGTAGTGCTATCGGCCATCGGGTCAGCGCCACTGCGCGCCCAGGTCGCGATGACGCCCGAACTGGAAGCGGCCGTGCAGGCCGTGCAGCGTGCCGACCAGGCCGATGCGGACCAGTACGCGCCCGAACCCCTCAACGCCGCCCGCCAGGCGCTCGCCCAGGCGCAGGCCGCGCACGCGGGGCGCGAAAAGAAGCTGGCGGCCGACCTGGCGCTGCGGGCCACGGTGGATGCGGACCTGGCGCGCGCGCGCAGCCAGGAAGCCGTGGCGGCCGCCGAAGTCCAGCAGCGCCGCGCGGAGATCGCCGAGCTGCAACGCACGCTGGGCGGGGAGGGCGGTCGATGAGCGCCCGTCATCTGGCACTGGCGGTGCTGTTCTCGGTGGCCGTGGCGCCGGCCTGGGCGGCGGACAATCCGCTGGTGGTGCAGTTGAACCAGCGGCTGTCCGCGCTGCAGGCCGATCCGGCACTGGCCGATCTGGCGTCCTACGAGAAGTTGCAGGCGCAGCACGCCATTGCGGCGTTTGACGACGCCCGCCGGAGCCAACGCGACACCGCGCAGTACATCGCCGAGCGCCGGGTGGAGATCGCCGAAGTGGCCGCCCGTGCGCAAGCGGCGCGCCGCGAGGCCGACCGCCTGGACCGCACCCGCAGCGAGCTGCTGGTGGAAGCCAGCCGCCGTGAGGCCGAGCGCGCCCGTCGCGAGGCCGAGCGCCTGCGGGTACAGGCCCAGATCCAGGCCGAAGAAGCCGAACGCCTGCGACTGGCCGCCGAAGCCGAGACGATCGCCCGCCAGGAGGCCGAGAGCACGCTGGATACGGTGGCCGGCCAGCAGGCCAACCGCCTGAGTGCGGCCCGCCAGCGCGAACTGAAACTGGCGCGCGAAGAGGCGGAACTGATGTCCGGTGCCAAGCTGCCCGCCTCCAGGTTCGACAGCCGGGGCGAGGTCTTCACTCTGGGGTCGGACAGTTTCGCGGCCGGCTCGGCGAAGTTGTCGGGTGGTGGTTCGTCCAGTGCCAGCGCGCTGGCGGCGTACCTGCAGGCCAACCCGAAGGCGAAGGCGCGCATCGACGGGTATGGCGACAGCCAGACCCCGGGCCAGCGGCGCGCCGACGCGGTGCGCGACGCGCTGACGGCCGGTGGCGTGGCCCGCAACCGGCTGCAGAGCAGTGGCAAGGGGACGGGTACCCGCAGCAAGGCCGTGGAACTGGTCATCACGCACTGATTTCCCTTTATTTAATAAAAGCTTGCCCCCGGGCGCCCCGGCTCCCGACGCCTGGACGGGAGACGGTCTTCACATGGCTGTCCCTGGTCGATAGGGCGGTTGCTCCGGCCCTTGCCGGTCCGGTTTTCGAG
Source organism: Pseudoxanthomonas sp. SL93 (assembly GCF_026625825.1). NCBI lineage: Bacteria > Pseudomonadati > Pseudomonadota > Gammaproteobacteria > Lysobacterales > Lysobacteraceae > Pseudoxanthomonas > Pseudoxanthomonas sp. SL93. Next base: position 3,601,568 of record NZ_CP113065.1, read on the forward strand.
GAGTAGGGTCGTATACCCAAGCGGCCTCCCGTCGCTTGGCTCACCGGAGAATCGCGCCGATGACGCCCGTACCCATCCCGCAGGAGACCGCCGCAGGCAACCAGGCTGCAGCGGGCATTCCGGTGGGAAGTGCCCGCGACACCCGCAAGATGCTCCGCTCCCAAGCCAACGCCCCGTGCCTGTGAAGGCCGGGGCGTTCGTATTTCCGCTGAAGGAGGTAACGACCATGTTCGAAGGACAACCGCAGACCGAAATCGACGCACTCATCAAGGCCGATCCGGAGTTCAAGCAGCTGTACCAGCGCCACCGCGAGCTGGACAAGAAGGTCACCGACGCCGAACTGGGCGTGCTGCCCATCGACGACACCCTGCTGGGCCAGATGAAGCGCGAGAAGCTCCACGCCAAGGAGCGATTGCTCCGGATCTACGACGCCAAGCCGCACTAGCCTCCCCCAGGACGCTTTCATTGCCGCGGGCGGCGGCGACTCCCTCGTCTGTCGTCGCCGTCCGCGTCACCCAGATGCGATAATCCGGGCCACATTTCAGACCCGGGCGCACGGCCAGCATGGCGATCCACTCTTCCGTACTCGACCTGATCGGCGACACGCCGATCGTCAAGACCCAGCGCCTGGACACCGGCGTCTGCGAGCTCTACCTGAAGCTGGAAAGCGCCAACCCCGGCGGCTCCATCAAGGACCGCATCGGACTGTCGATGATCGGGGCGGCCGAGAAGCGGGGCGACCTGAAGCCCGGCGCCACGCTGGTGGAAGGGACGGCAGGCAACACCGGCATCGGCTTGGCGCTGGTGGCCCAGCAGAAGGGCTACAAGCTGCTGCTGGTGGTCCCGGACAAGATGAGCCGGGAGAAGATCTTCAACCTGAAGGCCATGGGCGCCGAGGTCATCCTGACCCGCTCCGACGTGGCCAAGGGACATCCCGAGTACTACCAGGACCTGGCCGAGCGCATCGCGCGCGAGACGCCCGGGGCCTACTTCATCAACCAGTTCGGCAACCCCGACAACCCGGCCGCGCACGAATTCGGCACCGGTCCGGAGATCCTGCGCCAGATGGACGGCCAGCTGGACGCCATCGTGTTCGGCTGCGGCAGCTCCGGCACCATGACCGGCCTCTCGCGCTGCTTTGCCGAGCATTCGCCAGGCACCGAGCTGGTGCTGGCCGACCCCGTGGGCTCCATCCTCACCCAGTACATCAACGAAGGCACGCTGAGCGAAAAGTCCGGCAGCTGGCTGGTCGAAGGCATCGGCGAGGACTTCCTGCCGCAGATCTCCGATTTCACCCGGGTGAAGAAGGCCTATTCGATCAGCGACCGCGAAAGCTTCCTGACGGCGCGCGAACTGTTGGCCAAGGAGGGCGTGCTGGGCGGTTCCTCCACCGGCACGCTGCTGGCCGCGGCCTTGAAGTACTGCCGGGAACAGACCACGCCGAAGAAGGTGCTGGTGTTCGTCTGCGATACGGGCAACAAGTACCTGTCCAAGATGTACAACGACTACTGGATGCTGGACAACGGTTTCATCGACCGGCCCCAGTACGGCGACCTGCGCGACCTGATCCTGCGGCCCTACAGCCAGCGCGACACCGTTGTGGTCAGCCCCACCGACCTGCTCACGACCGCCTACCAGCGCATGAAGCTGTACGACGTCTCGCAGCTGCCGGTGATGGAAGGCGACCGGCTGGCGGGCATCGTCGACGAGAGCGATGTGCTGCTGCATGTCTACGGCGACGAGGCCAGGTTCCGCGACCCGGTCTCGACCGCCATGGTCAGCAAGCTGGACCGGCTGGACGTGCGCTCGCCCATCGAAGCCCTGCTGCCGGTCTTCGACCGGGGCCAGGTGGCCATCATCACCGACGGTGACGCCTTCCTGGGCCTGATCACCCGCATTGACCTGCTGAACTATCTGAGACGCCGCGCACAGTAAGCCCTTCGGCGCTTCCCGCGTAGCGGCGGGAACGGCGTGTCATGGACAGTGCATTAAGGCGCAGCTGGTAAACTTGCCGGCTGTTCAAGGAAACGAATATGTCGCAGAACCATTCCGATGCCAGTGGGCAGGCCGACGGCTTCGCGCTGGGCACCCTGGCCATCCACGGCGGCCAGGCGCCCGACCCCACCACCGGGGCCGTGATGCCGCCGATCTACGCCACGTCGACATACGCGCAGAGCAGCCCGGGTGTGCACCAGGGCTTCGAGTACTCCCGCACCCACAATCCCACGCGTTTCGCCTACGAACGCTGCGTGGCGGCGCTGGAGGGCGGTACCCGGGGCTTCGCGTTCGCCTCCGGCATGGCCGCGACATCGACCGTGCTGGAACTGCTGGACAGCGGCAGCCACGTCGTCGCCATGGACGATATCTACGGCGGCAGTTACCGGCTGTTCGAACGCGTGCGCAAGCGCAGCGCCGGCCTGGACTTCAGTTTCGTCGACCTGACCGACCTGGCGGCATTCGAGGCCGCGATCCGTCCCGAAACACGGCTGGTATGGGTGGAAACCCCCACCAACCCCATGCTGAAGATCGTCGACATCGCCGCCATCTGCGACATCGCGCACAAGCGCGGCCTGCGGGTGGTCGTCGACAACACCTTCGCCTCGCCCATCCTGCAGCGCCCGCTGCTGTTGGGCGCCGATATCGTCATGCATTCGGCCACCAAATACCTCAACGGCCACTCCGACATGGTCGGCGGCATGGTGGTGGTGGGCGACGACGCGGAACTTGCCGAGCAGATGGCCTTCCTGCAGAACTCGATCGGCGCCGTTCAAGGCCCGTTCGACAGCTTCCTGGCGCTGCGTGGCCTGAAGACCCTGCACCTGCGCATGAAAGCGCACTGCGAAAACGCGCTCGCGCTGGCGCAGTGGCTGGAGACGCATCCGGCGGTCGAAAAGGTCATCTACCCGGGCCTGCCATCCCACCCCCAGCACGACCTGGCCAAGCGCCAGATGCAGCGCTTCGGCGGCATCATCTCCATCGTGCTGAAGGGTGGCTTCGAAGCCGCACGCAAGCTCTGCGAGAACACCACCTTGTTCACCCTGGCCGAATCCCTGGGCGGCGTGGAAAGCCTGATCAACCATCCGGCGGTGATGACGCATGCGTCGATTCCGGTGGAGCGGCGGGAGAAGTTGGGGATCAGTGATGGGTTGGTGCGGTTGAGTGTGGGGGTGGAAGACAAGGAGGATCTCCTTTCCGACCTCTCGCTGGGACTGGCTTGATCGATGAAGCAAAACCCTGGTAACTCGAAAGTTGAAAGAGTCAGTGCCGCGATGATGGCGTTGCCCGCATCCCTTGCCGGACATATGCCCTTGATCCTCGAGCTCAGCAAGCGCGACATCCAGGGGCGTTACCGTGGGGCCAGTTTCGGCTTGCTATGGTCGCTGATAAGCCCTTTTCTCATGTTGATGATCTACACCTTTGCATTCGGCACCGTCATGAAGGGCAAGTGGCCGCAGATCGAAGGCGGGCAAACGCATTTCGCGATAATTCTGTTCGCCGGGCTGATCGTCCACGGTTTTTTTGCTGAGTGCCTCAACAAATCCGTTGGGCTGGTGACGTCCAACCCCAACTTCGTGAAGCGGGTGATATTCCCTCTCGAGATCCTGCCGTGGCCGATGGTGCTCTCGGCGCTTTTCCATGTGGCGATGAACTTGATCGTTTTTCTGGTATTGCGTCTGGTCATGGATGGAGCGTTCACCTGGACGGTCGTGTTGTTCCCGTTGATCTTGTTGCCGCTGGTTACACTAGTGATGGGAGTGTCCTGGTTCATGGCGGCCACCGGCGTGTATTTCCGGGACATCAGCCAGGTTACCGGTCCCATTTCCATGGCAATGCTGTTTCTTTCGTCGGCGATGATGCCCATAGACAGTGTCCCCGAATCCTATCGGTGGGTGTTCGAGATCAACCCCCTGTCCTTCATCATCGATCAGTCGCGTGAAGTGCTGTTGTGGGGTGGAATGCCAGACTGGGGTGGCTTGGCGATCTACATGCTCGGTAGTGTCGGCGTGTTCCTGCTGGGATATGCGTGGTTCATCCTGACGCGCAGGGGTTTCGCAGATGTCATCTGAACTGGCCATCCGAGCACGTTCCCTGGTCAAATCCTTTCCCATCTACAGCAAGCCTCATCATCGCCTGCTGCAGATGTTCAGCGGTTCCGCCAGAAAACGATGGTGCGACGAGTTCGTCGCCCTCCGTGGCGTAGACATAGAGGTGCGCTGTGGGGAGACTGTCGGCATCGTGGGGCGCAATGGCTCCGGGAAATCGACCTTGCTGCAGGTGATCTGCGGCACGTTGGTACCCAACGAGGGGGAAGTACAGGTCAATGGGCGGGTTGCCGCGCTTCTCGAATTGGGGGCTGGTTTCAATCCGGAATTCACTGGTCGGGAGAATATCTACCTCAACGGCAGCATTCTGGGCCTTACGCGTGAAGAAGTGCACGAGCGCTTCGACGATATCGTCGATTTCTCCGAGATCGGCGAGTTCATCGATCAGCCCGTAAAGACTTACTCAAGTGGCATGTACGTTCGCTTGGCATTCGCTGTGGCTATCAATGTCACTCCTGACATCCTGATCGTGGACGAGGCGTTGTCGGTGGGTGACGAGGCGTTCCAGCGCAAATGTTTCTCCAGAATAGAGTCCATTCGCGCCGCGGGAGCCACGGTGCTCTTCGTTTCGCATTCGGCGGGAACAGTGGTGGAACTGTGCGATAGAGCAATATTGCTGGATCACGGCGAGGTGCTGGCGGTCGGGTCTCCAAAAGAGATCATTTCACAGTACCAGCGCCTGCTGTACGCCCCGGCGGACAAGGTGGCATCAATACGTCAGCAGATCGTGAGCGGCCAGAAGCTGGTGGGCTCTCCGGAAGTGGATGTTGTCGAAACTGATCTCACGGAGGTGGTGGAACCGGAGAGCGAAGCGTCGCTCGAAGCATACTGGGATGAAGGGCTTCGTCCGACCAGTACGATCGCGTACGAAAGCCGGGGCGCTGAGATCATGGGTCCGTGCATTGAAACGATCTCCGGACGCCGAGTGAATGTCCTTGCCCCAAAGGAGGAGTACGTTTACACCTACCGGGTCAGGTTCGACCAGGGGGTCGCTGGCGTGCGCTGCGGGATGATGATCAAGAGCATAACGGGTATTGAGGTGGGGGGTGCCGCAACCGCGACGATCCACGATCCGCTTCCGTGGATGGACGCGGGCACTGAAATACTGGTCCGATTTCGTTTCCGCTGCCTGCTCGCGTCGGGCACTTACTTCCTGAATGCTGGTGTGCTGGGCATGATGGAGGGACTGGAGACGTATCTTGATCGGAGGATCGATGTGGCCATGTTCCGTGTAATGCCTCGAGAGTCGAGCTTGGCCACGGGGCTGGTGGATCTGGACGTTTCGTCACAGATAATCGCGTCTGACGCGTAGTCCGGGGAAGAATATGTCGACAGCGATTATCATCGCGGGTATGCATCGCAGCGGAACTTCCGCCACCACGGGTGCGCTCAGGTTGGCTGGCGTATCGTTGGGTGAGGTGCTGGAACCGGCTCCTGACAATCCGAAAGGTTACTTTGAGAACCAGCGGGCTGTTGAGATTCACGAGCGACTGCTCGCCGCGCTCGGCAGCAGTTGGGATGATGTGCAGGCGTTGCCGGAAAACTGGCAGCAAAGCGACGCTGCCACTGTCGCCAAACAGGCGATAGGGCAACTCATCGACAATGAGTTCGCAGATGCGCAACTGTGGGCTGTCAAGGACCCGCGCATTTGCCGGTTCATCCCTTTGTGGCGTGAAGTCCTTGAGGCGCGCGGCATCAGCGTCGCGGTGCTGTTTGTAGTGCGCCATCCCGATGAGGTTGCGGCCTCCATAAGTGCGCGCGATGGCTGGCTGGCTCCGTTGGGAAAGTTGCTATGGATGCGCCATGTTTTCGAGGCGGAGGGGTCGACCCGCGACCTGCCGCGGACGGTGCTCAGCTACGAGAGCTTGCTCCAACGACCGGATACCGCGCTGAGATTGGCGCTGCAGCGCTTGAGCTTGGAAACGACTTTCGAGCCTGAGAGCGAGTGGCGAGAGAATCTCACTGAGTTCATTGATAAGCGGGACCGGCACCATTCCCGCGATGGTCTAGGTGAAGTCAATGATGAGTTCTCGGGTCTCCTCGATGCGGTGTACGAAGAGATGAGGGTGCTCGAGGCCAAAGGGGGCGACTGGGAAAGGTTCGAGTCGCTTGCGTCTAGCACTTACGCGTCGCTGGGCGGCTGGGGACCGTACGTGTCCGCGGTGGCCGCGAAGGCGTCGAAGCACCGTACGCAGGCCTCCGCGCTGGAGATCGAGCTCATCGAGACCCGGAGCAAGCTTAATGCCCAAGTGAAATGGTCCGAGGGCGCAGTTGTCCGACAGGATGAACTTAGGCTGCAGCTTGAGCGTACCGATGCGAAGGCCAAGGACGTCATGGCCGACATGATGGCTTCCCTTGGGGTGCAAGTTACGGCTTTGCGGGAGGCGATTTCTACGGTAAGCGAAGATCGTCGCCGGGTTGCCGAGGAGCGTGATGCTCTGCTGGTCCACCGTGATGCGTTGAATGCGGATTACGTCATGAGCATCGAGAATATCAATCGCGTAATCCAGGACTGTGTCGCTAACATCGGTCGACTGGAGGAAAGCAATGCATCTCTCGTTCGCTCCATCAACAGCGAGCGGGCACAGTGGATGGACGAGCGTGAGGTATGGGCTGCAGAGCGCAGCAGGCTCGCCGAACGGCGCGAAGAGACCGAGTCGGAGCTAAGTAGGCTGAAGAGCGAACTGGAAAGTCAGCAAGCCTTCGGTGCACGACTGGCCTTGGAGCTCAGCGAGTTCCAAGGCGCGAGGATAGCCCTGCTGCAAAGAAACGCGGAACTGGGCGAAGCAGTCAAGACACTGACCTCGGACATCCATGAAGTGGGTTTTCGTAATGTCCAGCTCAATGAGGAGCTGCGTGACATGTCGGTTCGCATGGAAGTAATCAATCGCTCACTGTCGTGGCGACTGACGAAGCCGCTCCGAAGCCTTGGCGCCGTTGTGCGACGCTGGTTCGGAACCGACAACACCACCAACTAATCTACAGACCAGGCATTGGACACACGGCAATGATCTATTACACCTCAATATGCTCCAACTATCTCCCGAAGGCGATGGCGCTGGCCGAATCGCTCAAGCGGCACAACAGGGACGCCACGTTCGTCCTTTGCCTGGTGGAGCGGGAGATTCCGGATGTGGCAAAGGGTTTCCCGCATTTCGACGAAATCGTTCTCGCCAAGGATGCAGGTTGGGAGAATTTCGATACGTTCATCTTTCGCCACGCCATTGTGGAAGCATCCACCGCAGTGAAGCCGCGCTTCATGCAGTACCTGATGGAGCGATTCACCGATAGCGACAAGTTCGTGTATCTGGATCCTGATGTCCTGGTCTACGGAGATTTTGTCGAGCTGCGTAGCCTGTTGGATGACAACTCCATAGTGCTGGCGCCGCACCTGCTGCGTCCTGGCAATATCGACATGGAAATCAGCTCGCTGGCACACGGAAGCTACAACCTGGGGTTTCTGGCCGTTAGCAGAAGCGAAAACGCCCGTTCCTTCGTCAGCTGGTGGGCCGAGCGTCTGTTTCTCTTCTGTTATGACGACAAGGCGAGGGGGATCTTCACTGACCAGAAATGGATTGACTTGGCTCCTAGCTTCTTCGATGTGCACATCCTGAAGCATCATGGCTACGATTTCGCAACCTGGTCGCTGCTGGGGAGCGATCTGCACGCTGCCGGAGACGCCTACGTCGTGAATGGCGATCCCCTGCGCTTCATTCATTTCTCAGGCTTGGATTCTGGGACGATCGACAAGGCCATCGGTTGGTGGCTCACGGATGAAAACAAGTCCTGCTTCGTCGATCTTTACGAGGAGTACAAGCACAGGCTGGAGGCGAATGGACAGTCGGAATTGGGGAAGATGCCGTGGTCATACGCGAACTACGACGACGGCAAGTTAATCGCCACGACCACGCGCATTGCATTCCGCGATCCGGAGCTGTGGCACAAATTCCCGTCGCCATTCTCGGCCAGTGATGCGGAGATCAGCCCGAGGGCTGCGGAACCCGTTTTGCGCACCCATGAAGTGGATCAGGGCGGCGCCCAGAAGCTGAGCATCATCGACCGTTTTGCTCGCTCCGTCGTGGAAATCGGATTCAGGCCTTCGGTCCTGAAGGCTCTTCGCAAGCTAGTAAGCGTTTGACGCAGCGTAGCTGCAATTGAACGAAGCTGTTGAAAGGGGGTGTTGTGTCCAAGGTCTCGATTGTTATTCCGTGTTTCAACGCCGGCGCATTGCTTGCCGAAGCGATCGATTCCGCATTGAAGCAGACGTACCCCGATCTCGAGATCGTGGTGGTCGACGATGGTTCGACCGATGCGCTGACGCGGGAAATGCTCGACCATGCGAGCTGGCCGAGGACCCGCATCATCAGGCAGGAGAACGCCGGGCCCGCAGTAGCCAGGAACAGGGCAATTGAAGCGAGCGTCGGCGATTTCATCCTGCCGCTCGACGCAGATGACACTATCGAGCCGACCTATGTAGAGAAGGCCGTGGCGGCGATGAACGCCGATCCGAATGTGGGTATCGTGTACTGCAGGGCGATGAGATTCGGCAGCGAGAGTGGGCCCTGGAATCTTCCGCCTTACAACCTGCGCGAGCTGGTGATAGATAACGTTATTTTCGTCACCAGCCTGTTCCGTCGAGCGGATTGGATCCGAGTGGGAGGCTTCAATCAGTCGCTGCGGTTGGGCGTGGAGGACTACGAGTTCTGGGTTAAGATTGTAGGCCTTGGACGTGATGTCGTGCAGTTGGATGAGTACCTGTTCAACTACCGTATCCAGCAGACGTCGCGCACCAGCAACTTCTCCGCTGACCGTGCTGCGATGGTTGCCACCTATGCGCATATATTCCGAGACAATATCGGATTCTATGCGAAGAACGCAGAGTTTATATTCGAGCATCGCTTCGGGCTTTACGATGAACTGGTCCGGTATCGCGCGCGTTACGGCAATCTGGATCTGTTTTTCGCACGGCATCCCTGGATTCACCGCCTCGCCAAGAAGCTCGGTAGGCTCGTGGGACTGATCTAGCGAGTGTGTACGTTCCGTTGATGATCTTGATCGGCGCGCGGGATATGACCGTTCGCGCCACTGAGTAACCTTGAGGCAATCATTGCTATGTCAAACAAACTGCTTGGATCTTCGCTTCTGGTTGCGGCCATTTTCTCTGTCGCGGGCTGTCGCGACAGAGCTGCGCCGGAAAATACGTCGTCAAAAACCGCGGCCGAGAGCGCGACGGCAACGCCCGAGCCCGCGCCGCCTTCGAACGCGGTGGATGAGGCCAAGACGGCTGCCATGGATGACGCCCGCCTGGCTACGGCAGCCTGGACCCGACATGCCTGCAGTCTGGACATGATCGACAATGGTCCGCCCGAAGGGAGCCTGGACAAGGGTATGCCCCACCTGTTCCAGGGCTTCGTGCTCGATCAGAACGGCACCGCGGCAGGCGATTTCACGGTGGTCTTCAAGGGCGAGAAGAGCTTCGGTATTCCCGTCTCGACGGGGAAGAATCGCCAGGATGTCGCGGACTTCTTTAAGAATCCTTCGCTTGCCAGCGCCGGATTCGAGTTCACGAGCACACTTTCACCGATCCCCTCGGGCGACTACAAGGTGCTGTTTCTGATCGATCGTGGCGCCGAGTTGTTCTTCTGCGAAGCGGGAAAGCAGATTTCGGTCAAGTAACGCACGCAGGGCTGGCCCATAAGCTTGTTGTGGCGCGCACGCGCCACGTAACCCCGAGATAGGACCGTGATGTCGAAATATCGCGCCAGTGTGCTGTTGATTGCGTTGCTGTTCGCGACCCTTCTCGCGGCCATCCACTCGCCAGGACAGATCTCTGTTGACAGTGGTATTGCCTTGTACGAGGGCATCGTGGGGCGTGCGGTGGGTTGGGGGCCGACCTTCTTTGCCGCCGTTCTCGCTTGGTTGGGGGGTGGCATCCTTGGTGCGAGCATCTTTGTCGCACTCAATTGTCTGGTTACCTACGGTCTGCTGGCCGCGCTGCTGACCGTCGGGGTGAGTGCGGGCAAAGTACCTGTATGGCGGATGTGCATTGCCGTGCTGCTGGCGGCCAATCCGTTGTTCATGTTCTACGTCGGCATCATCTGGAAAGACGTGATGCTGGCGTCGACCGCGGCATCGGCCGTGGGTCTACTGCTGTTCTCGTTGCGAATGGAGAGGCGCAGTGCGCTTCTTGCTCTGTTCGCCTCCACAATATGCATTGCCATGCTGCCGTTGCTCAGGCAGCAGGGGATACTGTTGGCAGTGCCGCTTGCGGTGATGTGTGCCTGGGTGATAGCCAGGCGCTTCGAGGGTTCGATGGGCGTACGCGCTGGGCTGATGGTCGCCTCTCTGGTGCTGACCCTGACAATGAGTGCGGCTTTGTCCAAAGCCGCGGCTCTGCGCGTGACCTCGCTGCCTGCGAGCCCGGTGTCAGTCGGCTTTCTGACAATCCGCGCCTACGACATCGTTGGCATGGTCGCGTATGCGGAGCCTGGCGATTCATCCGCCTGGACGGGCGCCAGCCCCGTTGCGATCCAGAAGATGAAGACCGGCTATAGCCCGCAACGCATAGATACGTTGTGGCACGACGCTGATGTGCGCGGTTATATCAATAGTATGAGCGCTGAGCAGTCAGCGCAGGTCTGGCGGAACGGCATAAAGCAGGATCCTCAGGCCTATCTCACCCATCGCGCTCGAGCCTTTGAGGCGCTGATAGGTGCGGGCCCCATGACGGGTTGCGTTCCTGCTTACTGGGGCGTGGCGGCGGTACCGGAGCATCTTTCCGCCTTAGGGGTCGCCGAAGAAATGGATCCACGAGATCGCTTCATCGGCGGAGAAGTAAAGCTGTTTGAACCCACAATGGTTTTCAGGCATTGGTGGTACGCGGCGCTTCTGCTGATAGCTACCGTTCTGTTGCTCCGTGGCTCTCATTCGACGGAACGATGGATTCTGAGAGTGGCCGCACTTGTCGCGTGGCTTTATCTGGGTTCTTTCGTGCCGACAACGATTGCGTGTGATTTCCGCTACCTGTACCCGGTCAGCTTCCTGTCCACGCTGATCTGCATCTACATGCTGGTGCACCCTCAAGGCAGGCAGGCCGTCAAGGGCGAGGTTGCAACAAGTGCTCAGTGAAGCATGCCTCCCCGGATTCCCGCATGCGGACGCAAACAATAAAGTCGATCGGTGCCAGAATGATTGAGTCACAGCGAATAGCGATAGTCATTCCCTGTTACAAGGTGCGCAGGCACGTACTCGATGTGATCGCGGCGGTTGGCAGCGAGGTAAGCGCGATTTATTGCGTGGACGATGCGTGTCCCGACAAGAGCGGTGATTTCATCGAAGAGAATTGCCGCGACGCGCGGGTGCGGGTGATTAGGCACCAAGTGAACCAGGGGGTGGGTGGCGCAACACTGACTGGTTACCAGCTGGCGGTCAGCGACGGTGCTGCAGTGGTCGTGAAGGTGGATGGTGATGGGCAGATGGATCCGGCCCTGCTGCCATTGTTTGTCGCGCCCATACTTCGCGGGGAGGCTGACTACTGCAAGGGCAATCGATTCTGGGATATGGGCGAGATCCGCCAGATGCCGTGGCTCCGCCGTGTCGGGAATCTCGCGCTGTCCTTCATGGCGAAGGCCTCAACGGGATACTGGGACATATTCGATCCGACGAACGGCTACACTGCCATTCACGCGAACGTCGTAACCAAGCTGCCTGTAGATTCAATCAGCAAGCGATATTTTTTCGAGACCGACATCCTGTTTCGTCTTAATACCATCAGGGCAGTCGTCATTGATGTTCCCATGGACGCGAAGTATGGAGACGAGGTCAGCAGCCTGAAAATCTCGAGTGTGCTGGGGGAGTTCGCGCTGAAGCACGCGAGAAACTTCGGGAAGCGAATTCTTTACAGATACTACCTGCGAGATCTTTCAATCGCGTCGCTGGAGTTGCTCGCTTCCGTCGCGCTGTTGGGAGCTGGTCTGATCTATGGAGGAGTGCACTGGTGGATGGCGCAGAGTACAGGCCAGCCGGCCGCCGTTGGGACGGTCGTATTGCCGGCATTGGCCATTATCAGTGGGTTGCAATTCCTCCTGGCATTCCTTGGTTATGATATTGCGAGTGTCCCGCGCAGGCCGATCCATCCGTCCTTGATTCCCACTCATCGGCCGGAATTGGCAGCTTCTGTATCCGCAACGCCATGAGGTATGCATGGATTTCCGTCCTACCCAGACAGCGCATGATCGGCTCGCAACCTATGCCGGCCTTTTCCAGAAATGTTTTCCCGGCGCGTCGTCGCTTACGCCCGACTATCTGAGTTGGCTGTATGCCGACAATCCCGCGGGTGACGTGGTCGGATTCGACGCGTGGGATGGCGATAACCTGGCTGCCCACTACGTGTGCGTTCCGGCAAATGCAACCGTGAATGGGCGTCTTTCTCGGGTTCTTTTGTCGCTCAATACCGCCACCCATCCTGACTATCAGGGCAAGGGGCTGTTTACGAAGCTGGCGGAGGCCACCTATCAGCGAGGGGCAGGCGACGGATTCGATGGCGTTTACGGCGTGGCGAATGCCAACTCCACGCCAGGATTCGTTCGCAAACTCGGATTTGAGCTCGTGTCGCCTCTGGATGCGCGGATCGGGCTGGGCTCGATAACCCGTGCGGATGCCCGGACAGCCACTCCCAGCTTCGAGCGAGTCTGGGATCCCGAGAGTCTGGCTTGGCGAGTGGCCAATCCCGCCCGTCCTTACCGGCTGGTTCGCTGCGGGACGGGAAAGATAGGGGCGGAGGCTGCCACGGGAAAGCCTGGCCTCGTTGCCTGGGCGGAGCTCCTGCAGCAGACGGCAGGGCAGCCATCGCTTGCGGGGGCTTCATTAGCGATGCGTCTGCACCTGGGGCTGCGGCCGCGCCGGGAGTCGCGTGCAGGCGTATGGATCGATGTGCCGAGTCGCTTCCGAGCCAGTCCGCTCAATCTGATATTCCGGCCACTGGTAGATGTCTCGGAGAGGATCGACAAGGACAACATCAGTTTGGGGCAGCTTGATTTCGATGCCTTCTGACCGGAGCGCCGTACTGCTCGCCGTGTTCGCTCATCCGGACGATGAGTTTGCGATCTTTCCATGGATCGAGCATGCGGTGCGCGAGGGCATCGAGGTACATGCTGTATGGTTGACCGACGGTGGCTGGGGTGGGCAGGACATCGTGCGCCGGCAGCAGGAAAGCGTGGGTGTGCTAAAGGCGTTGGGCGTCAAGCGCGAGAACATGCACTTCGAGGGTGCTAGGTTGGAAATCGCCGATGGCGATCTCTATCGCTCTCTTGAGCCTGTTACCGACGCGATTCTGACGTTGGCGAGACGTCTCGGGCGAGTTGAGGTGATGGCGCCGGCGTGGGAGGGCGGGCACCAGGACCACGACGCGGCCCACCTTGTCGGACTGTCACTCATTCAGGCGACCGGGGCTACGGGCTGGGAATATAGCCTCTACAACGGCTATCGATTGCCAGGTCCCATGTTCAATGTTCTCTCGCCGATACCCAGGCAAGATGAGGTGCAGACCCTCAGGACGAGTCTGCGGCAACGACTTGAATGCATTTTCAGATGCTTGCGCTTTCGTTCGCAGTGGAAGAGCTTTCTCGGATTGCTTCCGCTCTACACATGGAAACTGCTTCGTGCGGATGCCTTTGTGCGAAGGCCTATTCGGCCTGAGCTGACATCGAGCCGGCCGCACGCAGGTGCATTGCTCTACGAGAGGCGAACAGGGCTCTCGTGGGACGCTTTCGCCGCGGAGACCGCTGCATTCCGTGCCGCGCGAGGTCCAAGCGAACCGGGGCCTCCGCCCGACTGACGCGCCAGCGGTTCATCGGTAGATCCACAGTTTGGAGACGATGAACCCGAGGCCCGCCAGCACAATGTCGATGACCGGTTTCGCCATGCGAGCGCCCTCAATGCCGGCAACCTGTTCGACAGCCCATACCGCTGCGGTGCTGAGGCATGTCATCGCGATCCAGGAAATCAAATACTTGATCGCCTGGGCGACGCCAAGCTTTGTATCCGCTGTCCGAGCAAACGTGAGCTGCCCATTCAGCCAAAACCCCAAGGAGGCGCCGACTACGCGGCCGCATAGATTCGCCGGGATTACATCCATTCCTAGCTCGGTAAGCGCAACGAAGCAAGCCCAGTCCGTGCAGATCTGCACAACACCGATGATGGCGTACAGCAGGATCTGACGCACGATTCGCTGCCGTCCCTTGTCGGAGAAGGCCATGGTGTTAACGCGTCCTAGCACCGTGGGTCAGATGGCCTTTTCCAACTCAGGCAGCAACTGGAACAAATCCCCCACCAACCCGATGTCCGCGATCTCAAAGATCGGCGATTCCGGGTCCTTGTTGATGGCGACGATCGTGCCGGCGTCCTTGATGCCGGTCAGGTGCTGGATGGCGCCGGAGATGCCGACGGCGACGTACAGTTCCGGGGCGATGATCTTGCCGGTCTGGCCGACCTGCAGTTCGTTCGGCACGTAACCGGCATCGACCGCGGCACGCGAGGCGCCGACGGCGGCGCCCAGCTTGTCGGCCAGCGCATAGATGACCTTGAAGTTCTCGGCCGAGCCGACGCCGCGACCACCGGAGACGACGCGCTTGGCGCTCTGCAGGTCGGGGCGATCGGACTTGCCGGCGGCCAAGCCCACATAACGCGTGTGCGACGGCAGGACGGCATCGACGCGGGTGGCTTCGACCGGCGCGTTGCCACCCTTGGCGGCTTCCGGCCACGAGGCCGTGCGCACGGTGGCGACGACGGTCTGGTCGGCCGGGGTTTCGACAGTGATGATCGCGTTGCCCGCGTAGATCGGGCGCTTGAAGGTGTGCGTGCCTTCCACGGCCATCAGGTCGGAGACCTGGTTGACGCCGAGCAAGGCGGCCACGCAGGGCAGCAGATCTTTGCCGAACGTGGTCGACGGTGCGAACACGTGGGTGTAGCCGGCTGCGAGCGTGGCGATCTGGGGTGCCAGCACCTGCGCGATGGCATTCGCGTTGGCGGCGTTGGCGACGGTCAGCACCTTGGCGACGCCGGCGATCTGCGCGGCTTCGGCGGCGACGGCCGACGGATCGGCGGCCAGCACGACGACGTCGATGGCATCGGCCTTCACCGCGGCGGCGGCGCTGACGGTCTTGGCGGTGGAAGCGTTGAGCTTGCCGTCCAGGTGTTCAGCGATGACGAGAACCTTGGCCTGCATGTTGTTCGACATCAGAGCAACCCCTTCTGCTTGAGTGCGGCGACCAGTTCGGCCGCGTCCTTCACCATGACGCCCTTGCTGCGCTTGGCGGGCGGGGCATAGTGGGTGGTCTTGTGCGTATCGGCGGCATCGACGCCCAGGTCGGCCAGCTGCAGTGTTTCCAGCGGCTTGCTCTTGGCCTTCATGATGTCGGGCAGCTTGATGAAGCGCGGCTCATTGAGGCGCAGGTCGGTGGTGACGACGGCGGGCAGGTCGACCTCCAGCGTTTGCAGGCCGGCGTCGACCTCGCGCACCACCGTGGCCTTGCCGTCGGCGATGTCGAGCTTGCCGGCGAAGGTCGCCTGCGGACGGCCCCACAGCGTGGCCAGCATCTGGCCGGTCTGGTTGGCGTCGTCATCGATGGCCTGCTTGCCGAGGATCACCAGGTCCGGCGATTCTTTCTCGACCAGCTTGAGCAGGGTGCGGGCGGCGGTCAGCGGCTGGATGGCCTGGTCGGTGACCACATGGATGGCGCGGTTGGCGCCCATGGCCAAGCCGTTGCGCAGGTGGGCCTGGGCATCGGCGGGGGCGATGGTGGCGACCACGACTTCGGTGGCGATGCCCTTGTCGCGCAGGCGCAGGGCCTCTTCCAGCGCGATCTCGTCGAAGGGGTTGGGGGACAGCTTGACGCCGTCAGTGACCACGCCGGAGCCGTCCGGCTTGACCTGGATGCGGACGTTGTAGTCCACCACGCGCTTGTAGGCGACGAGAATCTTCATCCTGCGGGAATTCCTGTGTGCGACGTTGAGGCCCGGTCGCGGCGGCAGACCGAGGGCAGAAGCCGGATTTTAGCTGTCAGACGGTGCCCGTGCGAGCCCGTACGGTGTCGCGCGTCAGCAGTTCAGCCAGAATATGCGCGAAATGTGCCGCGCTGCCGGGCGCCTGGTCGAAGAACAGGGAGGGCTCGGTCAATTCCAGTTCCAGCAGGCAGGGCTGGCCGTCGGGCCCCGCCAGCAGGTCGATGCGCGCATACGGGAGTGGCGCTTCCAACTGCCGCAGGCGCGTCGTAGCGAGCAGGATCTTCTCCGCCAGGGCCTGCTGCGCGGCGCTGGCCCGGCGGGCCGTGATGTCGTCGGCGGCAGCGGGTGTCTGGCGGGTGCCCTCCGGCGTGATCAGTTGGGCGCCTTTCCGTATCGCGTGGCTGAACTGGCCATCGAAATAGAGCAGGGCGGTTTCGCCCTCGCCATCCACCGAGGGCAGATAGGGCTGCAGCATCACGCTGCGCTCCTGGTCCAGCAGGCGGGCGATGTGGTTGCCCGCGGCGAAGTCCTGATCGCGGGAATACCGCTGCGTATCACGCGCGCCCGCACTGACGACGGGTTTGACCACGAATTCGGTCGCGTCCCAGGCGCGCAGGAAACCGGCCAGCGCATCCATGGGCTCGGCATCAGGTTCGACGAAGACCGTCGGCACAGTGGGAATGCCCACGGCTGCCAGGTCGGCGAGATAGTGCTTGTCGGTATTCCAGCGCACCACATTCAGCGGGTTGAGCAGCCGCGTGGTCTGATCCACGTGCTCGCACCAGGCCAGGAAGGCCGGCAGTCGCTCGGTGTAGTCCCATGGCGAGCGCAGGAGGACTGCGTCGAACCGGTTCCAGCTGACGGTGGGATCGTCCCAGGCCACGGCGCGGGCGTGCAGGCCGGCGTCCGCGCAGGCATCGAGCAAGGGGGGCAGGTCGTCGTCGTGACCGGCCGCGGCAATGGCGGTGACTAGGGCCAGGGATTTCATCCGCACAGTGTAAGCGCACGCTGCCTGCACGAATCCTATTGCCCGAAAGTACCTGTGTGCGTCACGGAGCGGTGGGTAGAATGGCCGCCTTCCCAATGCATGAAACGGAACCCGTCATGGCCGAACCCGTCGCTTCCGCTCCGCCTTCCTCTGCCGGGGGCAGGAACAAGCTCTATGCCAGCGCCGCTGCCGCATTGGAGGGCTTGGTCGCCGACGGTCAGACGCTTGCCGTGGGGGGCTTCGGCCTGTGCGGGATTCCGGAAGCGCTGATTACCGCCCTGCGCGACAGCGGCGTGAAGGGGCTGACAGCCATTTCCAACAATGCCGGCGTCGACGGCTTCGGCCTGGGGCTCCTGCTGGAGACCCGGCAGATCAGCAAGATGATCTCGTCCTACGTGGGCGAGAACAAGGAATTCGAGCGCCAGTTCCTGTCCGGTGAGCTGCAGCTGGAGTTCAACCCACAGGGCACCCTGGCCGAGCGCCTGCGTGCCGGCGGCGCGGGCATTCCTGCGTTCTTCACCCGGACCGGCTACGGCACGGTCGTTGCGGAGGGCAAGGAAACGCGCCAGTTCGGCGAGCACTGGTATGTCATGGAAACCGCGCTGAAGGCCGACGTGTCGCTGGTCAAGGCCTGGAAGGCCGACAAGGCGGGCAATCTGGTTTTCCGCAAGACCGCACGCAATTTCAACCCGGCGTGCGCGGTGGCCGGCAAGGTTTGTGTGGCCGAAGTAGAGCAGGTGGTGGAGGTGGGCGACATCGACCCGGACCACGTGCACCTGCCCGGCATCTACGTGGACCGCATCGTCCACAACCCCCATCCCGAAAAGCGCATCGAGCAGCGCACCGTTCGCCAAGGAGACAAGTGATGGCCTGGACCCGCGACGAAATGGCGCAGCGCGCCGCCCGTGAGCTGACCGATGGCGCCTACGTGAACCTGGGGATCGGCCTGCCGACCCTGGTCGCCAACCACATCCCCGCGGGCATGGATGTATGGCTGCAATCGGAGAATGGCCTGCTGGGCATTGGCCCGTTCCCCGGCGAAGACGAGGTGGACGCCGACCTCATCAACGCCGGCAAGCAGACCGTCACCGCACGCCCGGGTGCCAGCTACTTCGGCAGCCATGATTCCTTCGGCATGATCCGCGGAGGCCATATCGACCTCGCCGTGCTGGGTGCGATGCAGGTCACCGACAAGGGCGACCTGGCCAACTGGATGGTCCCCGGCAAGATGGTCAAGGGCATGGGCGGTGCGATGGACCTGGTGGCCGGGGTCAAGCGCATCGTGGTGCTGATGGAGCACGTGGCGAAGGACGGCAGCCACAAGATCCTGCCCCAGTGCGACCTGCCCCTCACCGGCGTGGGAGTGGTGAACAGGATCATCAGCGACCTGGCTGTCTTCGACGTGACCGCGAACGGCTTGGTGCTGGTGGAAATGGCGGACGGCGTCACCGAGGATGAGCTGCAAAACAAGACGGGCGTCCCGTTTCATCGCGTCAGTTAAAGAGATGCGTCCGGAAAGCCGATAGAAAGTTCGAAACCCCTATTAACTGCCAGCTGTCTGGCGCCGCCGGGTCCTCCGATACGGGAGCGGCCTCACTATTATGGGTTGGCGGGCTGGGCTATATTGTCCAATCAGGGGTTCCATCCGTTACACAGAGGCTTCCAATGAAATACCGGGTCGGCGCGTGCGCCTTGATGTTTGTTCTGGCTGGGTGTTCTGGAGAAGGCCCCGATTCCAGCCTTGCCTCGATGCGTGGATCCGCGGCAACTGGTACCGATGCCAAGCTGGCTGTGTCTCTGCCGGCCTCGCGGGCGTCGGGCAAATCGATTGCCAGTGCCCCGGATCGTGGCGCCTTGGTGAGCTACGCCAATAAAGGCGCGGCCGCCAAGCGCGAAGGCGCTTATACTTATTTCCCCGTCGCGATCAGTGAAGAACACGCGATCAAGGCGATCCTCACCGGCGAGATGACCGTGCCGTCCCCCGATGGCAGCCAGGTCAAGCTGCGCTATGAGCGCCACAAGGAAGAAGTCGACGGCAACTGGACCTGGGTTGGCCGTGTCATCAACGGCGACAAGATGCAGGAAGCCATCATCACGTTCGGCGAGAAGGCCGTTTATGGCTCCATTCCGCAAGCAAACGGCAAGCCGCCGCTGAGCCTTCAGACCCGCCAAGGCGCGCTCTGGGCAGTCGAGGTGGATCCCTCCAAGGCCGCCTCCGGCAACACCGGCCATACCGACATGATGGTGCGCCCGGCTGCTGCGTTGCGTACCTCGCTGGGTGCAGCAACGATGCAGTCGGCTACCCCGAAGCAGGCGGCGACTGCTGTAACTCAGGCGGCTCCGCCTACCGCATCAAATACGGTGGATGTCGCGATCGGTTATACCCCCGAGTTCGCTACGGCCAATGGCGGCACTTCCGCCGCAACGACGCGCCTCGTTTACCTAATCCAGATCGGCAACCAGGCGTTCACCAATAGTCAGATCAATGGCTATCTGCGCCTCGTGCAAGTCGTGCAGGTGAGCTATACGAACACCAATACCAATCAGACCGCCTTGACCGAGCTGACTGGCAGCAATGGTTCTTCGCCAGTGACGATTCCTGCCAGCTTGGTTCCACTGCGTACCGCGCGCGACCAATATGGCGCCGATATTGCGGTCCTGGTGCGCAAATTCAACACGCCCGAGAATGAAGGCTGCGGTATCGCATGGCTCAATGGTGCAGGCCAGACAGCGATCACCAGTGCAGATGCGGCGTTCGGTTATGCGGTCGTCAGTGATGGCACCGATCAGGGCACGGACGGTAAAACCTACTACTGTGCCGAAGAAACCCTGGTACATGAAGCCGCGCACATCATGGGGTCGGCCCACGACCGTGACAATTCGAAGACGTCGACGGGTGCCTTGCAATACGGTCGCTTTGCCTACTCATTCGGGATGAAGACGAGTTCCGCCAACGGTAACTTTTACACTGTGATGGCGTATGGCGATACCGGGCAGACCCCCTATCGCGTGTTCTCCAACCCGAACATCACCACTTGTGGTGGTCGTGCTTGCGGTCTGGCGGATCAGACCGACAACGCGCGTAGTTTGAGTCAGACTATTCCGGTGGTTACAACATTCCGTGCGACGGTTGTGCCGGTGGGGTCTATTCCCAATGACTATGATGGTGATGGACGCTCAGACCTTTATTGGCGCAACTCGTCAACGGGTAACAATGATGTCTGGTTCCTGAATGGAGCGGCGTTGGTGTCATCGGCTACTGTTTTCAGGGATGCCGACCAGAATTGGGTTGTTGCTGGCTCGGGTGACTTCAATGCCGATGGGAGGGCTGATGTGCTGTGGCGCAACAGTTCGACGGGGCAGACCCGCATACAGCACATGAATGGTCCTAATGTTCTGGCGACGTCAGGGAATTCACTCACCGTGAGCGACCAGAACTGGAAGATCGTTGCTATTGCTGATTTTGATGGTGACGGGGCCTCAGACATCTACTGGCGCAATGCCGTTTCCGGCTATAACGACTTGTGGTTGATGGGCGCCTTGGTGCCTCGCGCATCCGCGAGCGTATATCGCGAAACCAGCCAGGCTTGGCAGGTGGTCGGAAGTGGCGATTTCAACGGAGACGGATTCGCGGACATTTTCTGGCGGAATGCCACGACGGGCCAGAACTGCATTCATTTGATGAACGGAACTTCCATCATCGGGGCCGCATTCACGGACACGGTGAACGACACGAATTGGAAAGTGGCGGCGATCCGTGACTTCAATCGTGATGGTCGCGCAGATATCTATTGGCACAACGATGCTTCAGGGATGAACTACCTGTGGACCATGAACGGCACCCAGGTTGCGACGGTGTCATTCGTGCACTACGAAGCGGATCAGAACTGGAAGATCTTGAACAGCGGTGACTACAACGGGGACGGCTACTACGACATCCTGTGGCGCAACGTCGTTACTGGCCAGAATCTGGTTCACATGATGAACGGTCCCAGCGTCATTGCGGCGGGACAGTTGAACCGGGTTTCGGATCTGAACTGGAAAATCACCGGGCGCTAATCCGGGGCCGAGGAAGAAAACCCGCCGTATATGGCGGGTTTTCTTTTTCTGCCGCTTCTGACGGTCGTGCCCGAACGAAAGTGCGATTACGCCGTCGGGTAAATCACCCCACGTCCTGTGTGGTGGTCGTCAACCGAAAGCTGCTTCCCCCAGCCCGCCGCCTTCCACTTGCCGGAGCCAAGGCAGTCCAGTGGTTGCTGTACAAGCATGCGATCGGCATCCATCTGAAGAATGTCGCCGCCCACGATGTGCCCAACATCTTTGATGAACGCGCACGCTCCCGTGTGAAGTTGCTCAATCGCAGCAAGTTGTGCCCGGGTGCGAGATTCTTCGGCATGCACAGGATCGATGTCGCCAGTTGTCGTGTTGCGCTCCAAGCTCAATAACTGCCCCTGAGGCGCGGTAAGCATGGACTCAAGCAAGATGTCATGCCGGAAGAGGGGGCTGAGTGCCTTGGGTCCATGCAGGCGCTCGTCGTGATACCGCGCCGCCAAATTACCGGGTACGGAGCGGGCCCGTTCGGTCAGGCCGAAGTAGGCGCCGTTCATCGTCGTACCGGTCAAGCGAGATAAACATGACTGAATCGTGCCCGAATATCCCACATCCGAGATTAGCGGGCGTGACGTGCCGATGTGCGTATTCCAGTAGTGGAGGTATGTTTCGCGTTCCATCGCGGCGACTTCGAGAACTCTCTTCATGCTTGGGATCAGCGCATTTACGACATGGTCTCTTTGCTCGGGGAGGGTGACATATGACCTGGTGAGATCAATCGGTACTTGCTCAGCGACGCGCCGGCCCATCCGGGCCACCAGCAGATCGTGCAGTGAGCCCTCATATGATCCTTGCAAAAGGGTGGTTACATCGTCCGCAGACTGGAGACTGGCCATGCCGGTGCTGCGTCGTGAGGCCAGAAGATAGATTCCTTCGGCGCGATCAAGGCTGGGCACGAACAGCCTCATTTGCTCGTAGCCGCGCTTGAGCAAATATCCTTCACGGCTGAGGAATACTATTTTTTCAGCTTCTGTAGACAAGGCGTGGCGCGCCAGCCATGCGAGGTAGTCTACAAGAAGGGGTCCCAGCACCAGGTAGCCGGCAAGTTCCGGATCCTGTATTTCCAGCGAGATTCCAAAGCATCGGGGATTCTCGTCAGCCAGGCGCGTGAGGCGTCTGGCGACGAGGCCCACCCATAACTGATCCTGCCAGGATGCGGACGTTGTAAGTTGGAGTGAGCGAAGTGCAGGCACTGCCTGCACCAATGCATTCGGGCGCAGAACATGGATCGGCTGCATCAGCCCGTGAGCGAGCGGCTTGTGCACGTCCGCAAGTTCGTTGTCGCCCACATGAAGCCACTTCGCCCCCGTAACGCCCATTTTCTTGCCAATCAGGTCCCAGGTGGTCCCGTCGTCCTTGCGGGTAGCTGTCTCGCAGGAAGAAAAAACTTCCGTCGTGACCGAGCCTGCCTCGCCGGGCAGCACCGACTTCAACTCGTTCGCACCGAGATACATGTCAGATATTGCAATGACCCGCACGCCCTTGGCGCCGAGTTCTGCAGCAGCAGCGATAACCGCTGGCCTTGGCGCCAGAATTCTTCGCTCGAATTGAAGCTCCAGCTCCCTGACGCTGGAGAGTAATGTTTCATCGATGCCAGAAAGCTTTTCGAGCTCGGCGTATATGACATGGATGGAAACATCACTTCCCTGCTTCGCGCGCGCCACCGACTCGGCGCGTGAGCGCAATTCGGTGAAGCCATCGATGGAAAAAAGCTCGTGGATAAGATGGCCAAAGTACGCCCGTGCACCAGAGGGTGTAAGAAAGGCGCGAGTCACCAGAGTGTCGTAGATATCGAACGAGGCCAGACGAAGGTTCTGGGATCTTCCCTGTATCTTGTCGCGTACCGATGAGGAAAAGTACGCAGCCCAGTTCTTGCTTCCATTGGCGTGGATAATCTGTTTTCCATCTTGAGGCATGACGCCGATGCGCTGGCCGCCATGCTTTATCAGTTCCGCAAAGAGACGCTCGATCGCATGGTGGAGCGTGCCGTCGGTCTGCCCGGACTCGATTGGAAAATCTGACGTGCGAAGATCGAGATCAAACAGCGGCCTCAGTCCTGAGACGCGCGACCAGAACATGGATCCGGCAGGGAAATCAATGTAATCTTCTGGATTGATTTCGATTCTGAGCATCCTCCCCAGGAGGCGTGCATGCGCGGCATTGGATAGCCACGTGTGAGCAGACAGGGGGATCGATGTGAAGGTTTCTGGGTAAACCATGCCCAGATCAGCGTTGGAGTCGAACAGTCCGGTGATCCAGGAGATCCTTTCGGGGCTCCCCAGAAGTGAATCGAGCAAATAGCGACGCCAGTCATGTTGTTCCATGCCGGTGTAGAGCGATTTCTTCGTGTGGATATGACAAATCAGATCAAGCTTCGATACTTCGCTATGGAACTCGACAAGCAGTGGGGCAATGTCCCTCCCTCTGTTCTCGACGACACGAATCGTGACGCGAGATACATTTGGCAAGCCACCGAAAACTTCATGCAGTCGACCGGTGATGCTCTCATCGGTGGTTGATATCAATAACTCGAAAGGAAGCGGAATTCTGGATAGATAATCCACGAACTCGTCAGCCAAATCCTCGTAGAAGATGTGTGCTACGACACCGACTTTCAGCGATATATCAGCAAGCGGCGTTGGAGGAGCCAGCAATGAATTCTGGCAGTGCGCGGTGCTGTCGGATGATCGATGCGTCGCGCCGCGAACCCAGCGCACGAATCCGTTGAAGCCGAGCGCATGCGTAACTTCATAGGCACGAAGGAGCAGAGAAATCAGCCCTCTTGCACCGCCACCTCTCAATTTGTACGAGCGCAGCAGAGCCTCAAGAGTTTTCATGAGTTAGCGGAAGCGAAGGGGGCGATCGTCTGTTGATGATGCACTGTGGTCACAGGTTCTGGTAATTCGGCCCCGAGCCACCTTCCGGGGTGACCCAGGTGATGATCTCGTAGGGGTCCTTGATGTCGCAGGTCTTGCAGTGCACGCAGTTGGCGGCGTTGATCTGCAGGCGCCGGCCTTCGGTGGCGTCCTCGACGATCTCGTAGACGCCGGCGGGGCAGAAGCGGGTGCAGGGGTTGTCGTATTCGGTGGTGCAGCGAGTGATGCAGATGGACGTATCGGCCACCTTCAGGTGCACGGGCTGGTCTTCGTCGTGCTCGGTGGCGGCGAAGTAGACGCCCTGCAGGCGATCGCGCGGCGCGAGGCTGCGATCGACGTAGTCGCGCTTGGGCTGTTCGTGTTCGCCCACCTTGTCGAGTGATGACCAGTCGGGCGTGATCTTCAGGGTCCACGGCGAGCGGCCACCCACCGCCGTTTCCCAGGCGGCATTCAACAGCCCGAACCACAGGCCCTTTTTGAAACCGGGCTTGATGTTGCGGACCTGCTTCAGCTCCGCCATGGCGTCCGAGCCGCGGAGTTTCGCGTCGAAACCGGCGGGCCTGAGGTCATTCGCCATCAGGTGCTCGGCGGCAAGCATGCCGCTGCGGATCGCCTGGTGGGTGCCCTTGATCTTGGGGACATTGAGCAGGCCGGCAGTGTCGCCGATCAGCAGCGCACCCGGCATTTCCACTTTCGGCAGCGACTGCCAGCCGCCGGTGACGATGGCGCGCGCACCGGCCGACAATATCGTTCCGCCATCCAACAGGGACTTGATCAGGGGATGGTTCTTCCACTGCTGGAAGGCTTCCCACGGTTTGTATTCGGGATCCTTGTAGTCGAGTCCGCTGACGTAACCCAGCGCGACCCGGTCGCCATCCAGGTGGTACAGGAAGCTGCCGCCATAGGTGTCGTTGTCGGCCGGCCAGCCGATGGTGTGCACGATCTTGCCGGGCGTGACGCGGCCGGCCGGCACCTGCCAGAGTTCCTTGATGCCGATGGAATAGGCCTGCGGGTCGCTGTCCTTGTCCAGCTGGAACTGCTTGACGAGGCGCTTCGTCAGGTGCCCGCGGGCACCTTCGGCCAACACCGTGACCTTGGCGCGGATGTCGATGCCCTGCGTGAATCCCGGCTTGTGCGAACCGTCCTTCGCCACACCCATGTCGCCGATGCGCACGCCGGTCACCGCGCCGCTCTCATCGTGCAGCGTCTCCGAGGCCGCGAAGCCCGGGTAGATCTCGACCCCCAGCGCTTCGGCCTGCGGCGCCAGCCATGCGCACATCGCGCCCAGGCTGACGATGAAGTTGCCATGGTTGCGCATGCCGGGCGGCACGATCGGAAACTTGTGGCCGCCCTCCTTGTTCAGCAGCCAGAACTCGTCTTCGCCCGCGGGTACGCATACCGGTGGCGGGTTGTCGCGCCATCCGGGCAGCAGGGCATCCAGCGGGCCGGGTTCGATCACCGCCCCGGACAGGATATGCGCACCGATGGTGCTGGCTTTCTCGATGACGCAGACGGAGAAGTCGGGATTAAGCTGTTTCAAGCGGATCGCAAACGCCAGCCCCGCGGGGCCCGCGCCGACGGTCACGACGTCGTACTCCATTACATCGCGTTCGACATCGGACATGGCAGTGCGCTCCAGCGTGGCGTTAGGCTGCCGGTATTTTCGGGGTTTGCGCGGGGCGGGGCAAATCCGCCAGCATGGTGGCGATGACCATACCCAGGCCCGAGTCGGCGAATGGAGCAGCAGGCGCGCTTCCCGGCGCGTCGTTGACCTTCGTGCCTGACTGGCTTACGCGTGAACGGGCTGACAGGCTGTTCGATGAGGTGATGCGGGAAACGCCGTGGGAAGTCCACCGCATCCGGATGTTCGGGCGCATGGTGGATTCGCCGCGCCTGAGCTGCTGGATGGGCGACCCGCAGGCGATGTACCGCTACTCCGGCGCGGATTTCGTGCCGCATGCGTGGGTCCCCGCATTGGCCGACCTTCGTGCGCGCGTGCAGCGAGAGACCGGAAGTCCGTTCAACAGCGTTCTCGCCAACCTGTACCGGAGCGGCCGCGACGCCATGGGCTGGCACAGCGATGATGAGCTGGAACTGGGGGCGCAACCGGTGATCGCATCGGTCAGCCTGGGGGCAACACGACGTTTCCTGCTGAAGCATCGGCAGCAGCCGGATACGAAACTCGCGCTCGAACTGCCGCATGGCAGCCTGCTGGTCATGGCGGGCGACACCCAGCGCCTGTATCGGCATGCGCTGCCGCGTACGGCGCGACCGGTGGGGCCACGCATCAATCTGACGTTCCGCTGGATTGATCCCGCCCTGCGGTGAAGACTTGGCGGTGTCAGCGCTTGGTCGGCGTGTCGCCGTAGCCGGTCTGCAGGACCCACCCGGCGATGTCGCGCGTGGAGGCGGCCAATGCCTGTTCGAACGCGGCGGCCACCTGCGGGATCTCGGCGCCGTTGGCCGGTTGCCGGCTCAGGAACGTACGCGAGGCCACCACGCGCTGGTCGCGGTTGTAGACCAGTTTCGCACTGACTTCGACCACCGCCGAAGGCGTGGCTTCACCGGCGTAGTCGGCCTCGAACCGTCGCAGGTCCATCACCAGCTTGTAGTCGCCCAGGATGCCGGCATCCGCACTGGCGACGGCACCGATGCGGCCGGAGTCCTCCAGCGTGCGCTGGATGGCGTCCTGCAGCAGGTCGGTGGCCGGTTGCGCCCACGTCGCGCCGCGGTAGACCTGCAGTTCGCCGGGGACCGGACGGACGCTGATGCGTGGGCTGTCGACGACGCGCGCGGCGGTGGGTTTGGCAATCACCAGCGTCCACGGTACGGAAGGCCAGCTGGCCTCCGGCGCGACGCGGATATCCGGCGAATAGATCGTCACCGGGTCGCGCTGTTCACTGCCCAGGATGGAGCAGCCCGGAACCACCAGCAGCATCAACGACAGGCAAAACGGAATACGCAGCGGCTTCATTTCGGGTCGAACTCCTTGGGTGCATCGCGGCCCAGCAGGTAGCGCGCGGGGTTGCCTTCCAGCCGGTCGCTGACGCGGCGCAGATCGCGTACGAGGCCACGCAGTTCGGTCAGCGTGGGGCCAAGCTGGCCAAGGCCGTCGCTGGCGAAGCTGTTGATGGCGGCGCGGTTCTCACCGAGGATCGCGTCCGCATTGTTGGCGGCGGAATCCAGCTTGGCCAGCGTGCTTTCCAGCTGGTTGAGGATGCCGGGGAGTTCGCGCACCAGGTTCTGGTCCAGCCGCTGGATGGTGCCATTGGTGGTGGTCAGCGTGGCGTCAAGATTGTTGGCGGCATCGCGCGCGCTGGCGATCAGCGACTGCAGGCCTTCCTCGCGGCTGGCCAGCGAGCCGCTCAGCGTTTCCAGGTTCTGCAACGTGGTCGTCAGGCTCGCCACGTTCTTGTCGCTCAAGGCCTGGTCCAGCCGCTCGACGATGCGATTGGCGGTATCGGTGATGTTCTGCAGCGCGGAAGGCGCGGTCTGGATGACCGGCGCCTCGCGCGTATCCACGCTGGTCAGGGCCGGCGCCTGCGGGGTACCACCACTCAACTGGATGATGGTCGGGCCGGTCAGGCTGGTGATGGCCAGCTTGGCGCGGGTGTCGGTCTTGATGGGCGTGAAGGATTCCACGCGGATCCGCGCGATGACCTGGCGCGGATCGTTGGGTGCCAGCGACAGCTTGGTGATGGAGCCCACCGCGATGCCGTTGTACTGCACGGGACTGCCGACCGACAGGCCGGTGACCGCCTCGCGGAACACCACCTGGTACTCCTGCCAGGTGCGCTCGGACGAGTATTTCGCCGCCCACAGGCCGAACAGCAGCAAGGCGCTGGCAATGATGATGGTGAACGCACCGATCAGGACGTAGTTGGCCCGGGTTTCCATGATTCAGACTGCCGTTTGCGTAGTGTGCGACCCGAAGGCCCGTTGCCCGTCGCGCGCAGCACGCGCACGCGGACCATGGAAGTACTCCTGTACCCAGGGGTGGTCGAACTGCTCCACCTCGTTCAAGGGCGCCACCGTGACCACCTGGCGGTCCGCAAGCACGGCGACGCGGTCGCAGATAGCGTACAGCGTGTCCAGGTCGTGGGTGATCAGGAAGACCGTCAGCCCCAGCGCTTCCTGCAGGGTCTTGATCAGGTGGTCGAATGCCGCCGCACCGATCGGGTCGAGCCCGGCCGTGGGCTCGTCCAGGAAGAGCAGGGGCGGATCCAGTGCCAGCGCACGCGCCAGGCCGGCGCGCTTACGCATGCCACCGGAAAGTTGCGAAGGCAGCTTGTTCAGCGCATCCGCAGGCAGGCCGGCGAGCTTGATCTTCAGCAGGGCGAGTTCGTAGCGCCAGCTGTCCGGGAGTTCCGGGTGGTGTTCCTTCAGCGGCACCTGCACGTTCTCGCCCACCGTCAGCGACGAGAACAGCGCGCCATCCTGGAACAGCACGCCGGTGTTGCGTTCGATGTGCTGGCGAGAAGCGACATCGTCGGATCGCGCGTCCACGCCCAGCACCTCGATCTCGCCGGCATCCGGCGTGCGCAGGGCCAGGATGGAACGCATGAGCACCGACTTGCCGGTGCCCGAGCCGCCGACCACGCCGAGGATCTCGCCGCGACGCACGTCCAGATCGAGGTCTTCGTGCACGACCTGTTCGCCAAAGCGATTGACCAGGCGACGGATGCGGATGATGGGGGAGTCGTCTGCCATCACCAATCCATGTTCATGAACCACAACGCCGCCAGGGCGTCGATGATGATCACCAGCGAGATCGTCTGCACCACGCTGGACGTGGTGCGTTCGCCGACCGATTGCGCGGTGCCTTCCACCTGCAGGCCTTCCAGGCAGCCGATCAGGCCGATGATCAGCGCGAAGATGGGCGCCTTCGACATGCCGACCAGGAAGTGCCGGACTTCCATCGTCTCGTGCATGCGCGCCAGGTACATCTGCGGTGGGATGCCCAGGTCGAACGCGCCCACGGTGACGCCGCCGGCCAGGCCGGCCATCATCGCGATGAAGGTCAGCAGTGGCAGCATGACCAGCAGCGCGATCAGGCGCGGGATCACCAGCAGGTCGATCGGGTCCAGGCCCAGCGTGCGGATCGCATCGATCTCCTCGCGGCTCTTCATCGCGCCGATCTGCGCGGTGAAGGCGCTGGCCGTGCGACCAGCCAGCACGATGGCGGTCAACAGCACGGCGAACTCGCGCAGGAAGGCGATGCTGACCAGTTCCACCACGTAAATCTCGGCGCCGAAATCGCGCAGGATGGTGGAGCCGAGGAAGGCGATCACCGCGCCGACCAGGTAGGACAGCAGGATCACCAGCGGCACGGCATCCAGGCCGACGGTTTCCATGTGCGAAACCGTGGCGGTGGCGCGGAAGCGGCGTGGCTCCTTCGCCATGCGCACCAGCTTGACCAGGTTCTCGCCGGTGAAGCTGAGCAGCGAGACGATCTCCCTGCCGTTTTCCTGCACCTGGTAGCCCAGGCGCGACAGCGCGGCCAGGAAGCCATAGTCCCGCTTGCGCGGTGGGCGGTCGTCGGCGACGTCTTCAATCGTGCTGACCAGCGCGCGGTGGTCTTCGCGGAAATCGATGCTGTCCAGTTCCAGCCCGCGCCGCTTGGCGAAGCGCAGCAATTGCAACACTCCGGTGGAATCGATGCGGCCGATGGCGGTCGCATCGATGCGCGTGACCGCTTCAGGCAGGCCGCGCAATTCCTCCGCCACGACCAGCGCGCTGGCCAGCGTCCAGTCGCCCGCCAGCCGTACCCGCGTGGGGTCAGCCTGATCGGTTTCGTACTGCGGGCGGGCAGGGGTGGGGGTCATGGCATCGCTCGGCCAAGGAGCATACAGGCTATGCCACTGAACGTGAGCAGCACGCCAGCAAACGCCCGTCGTCCCAGCGGTTCGCGCAGCCACACCGCCGCCAGCACCACCAGGAACACGGACGCGCTCTCATTGAGGATGGCGGCCACCGACGCGGACGTGTACTTGTAGCCGCCCAGCCAGAACACCATCGACAACCCCTGCCCGATCAGTGCCGCCATCACCAGCCGGTGCCATGGCACCGCGCGGGGATCGAACCGCATACGCGCCCGCATGGCAGGCCATGCGGCCAGCGCCAGCAGGCCGCTGACGGCGCCCGCCAGCCGGACCATCGTTACCCACAGCAGTGGCTGGGCTTCCAGGATGCGCTTCACCATGACCACCGCGACCGCCATCAGGGCGATGGCCAGCATGCCGATGACGATGCCGCGCACGGTGTGTTGCGGGTGTGTCTTCCATTCCCCGGGTGGCCGGCTGACCAGCAGCACGCCCAGCCCGACGAGGCCGAAACCGACCCATTGCGCGGGACCCAGGCGTTCGTCCAGGAAAACAAAGCCGAGCAGCAGCACCAGCGGGCTGTAGAGGTTGCCGATGATGCCCATCCGGCCGGCCCCCAGTTCGTTGAGGGCGCGGAAGTACAGCGTGTCGGCCAATGCAATGCCGATCACGCCGCTGGCGAGCACGATGGCCAGATCCTGCGTGGGCAGCACCGGCCAGTCGCCCCAGTGCAGCAGCAGGGTCACCGGGGCCAGCACGCCCAGCACCAGCGTGTTCTTCAGCAGGTTGAGCGCCAGCGGCGGCAGGTACGCACCCAACTGACGCGCCAGGATCACGCCCACGGCCCACGTGGCTGCGCTGCCCAGCGCGAGTGCCTCACCGATACCCATGTGCCCCCTTGGCGCCCAGCATGACCGGTAGTGTAAGCAGCAACATGATCACGACGGCGTGTTTTCGCATGGGCTTGGGCATACTGTGCGGATGGCCGACGAACCGTCTTACACCGCGACCTACGCCCAGCGCATCGCCTTCATCTGCGAGATGGCCGGACGCCTGCACAGCTACGGCACCACCGCGCAGCGACTGGAGGGCACGGTGGTGTCGCTCTCGCAGCGGCTGGGCCTGGATTGCGAGCCGTGGTCCAACCCGACCGGCCTGATCCTGAGCTTCAGCGATCCCACGCGCCCGCTGGGCGCCAGCGACAGCACGCGCGTGATCCGGCTGGCGCCGGGTGAAACCGACCTGCACAAGCTGAGCGAGGCGGACCGCATCGCCGATGCCGTGTCGTCCGGTGAAATGAGCATCGCGCAGGGCCATACGGCGCTGCGGGCGCTCGACCGCGCGCCCAGCCTGCGCTGGCGCGCGATGCAGGTTTTCGCGTCCGGGTTGGCGGCCGCGGCGGTGGCCGGGCTGTGGCGCCTGCCATGGTTGGACCTGGCGACGGCGGGACTGATCGGGTTGCTGATCGGACTGCTGGGCGAGCTGATCGCGCGGCGTCCCCAGATGAAGGAAGCGAGTGATGCCATCTCGGCCCTGGTCGCCGGCTTCGTCGCCATCCTGATCGCGAATTTCGTGGCGCCGCTCAACCTCAACACGGTGATCATCGCATCTCTGATCGTGCTGCTGCCGGGCATGGCGCTGACCAACGCGGTCAACGAGCTGACCAGCCAGCACCTGGTGTCAGGCGTCGCACGCTTTGCAGGGGCCATGGCGACCATCCTCAAGCTGACGGTAGGCAGCCTGATCGCGATCACGCTGGCGCAGCTGGTGGGCCTGTATCCGGAAGTACGGGCGTCGCGGCCGCAACCCGAATGGGTGGAGTGGGGCTCGATGGTGCTGGCGGCGTATGCGTTCGCGGTGCTATTCAAGGCGCACCGCCGCGACTATTTCTGGGTGATGAGTGCGGCGATCGCCGGCTACAGCATCTCGCGCTTTGCCGGCGAAGCCTGGGGCAGTCCGGTAGGGATCTTCCTGTCGGCACTGACGCTGACCGCCGCGGGCAATGCCTTCGCGCGCTGGGCCAACCGCCCCGGCGCGCTGATCCGCGTGCCGGGCATCCTGATGCTGGTGCCCGGCAGCTCCAGCCTGCGCGGACTGATGTCGCTGGTGCAGCAGCAGGACGTGGGCGTGGGGCAGTCCGCCCTGCTCAGCGTGACCAACGTGTTGATGGCGCTGATCGCGGGCCTGCTGTTCGGCAACCTGTTGATCTCCTCGCGCAAGAACCTCTGAGGCGGCGGGCTTCGCCCAAAGAAAACGGGAGGCGATGCCACGCATCGCCTCCCGCATTGAATCCGTGCCGATCGGTTCGGCTTACTTCTTTTTGATCAGGAAGTCGTCCGGCTTCTTGCCCTTGGCCACCAGCGCTGCCATCCAGCGCGGCTGCTTGCCGCGGCCAGTCCACGTTTCCTTGGTGTTGGCCGGGTTGCGGTACTTCGGTGCCACCTTGCCCAGCTTGCGACCGGCCTTGGGCCCCGGCTTGCCGGCATTGGCGCCATTGCGCGCCGCGGACGGCGTACCGAACAGTTCTTCCAGCGTGTAGCCCTCGGCCTTGGCAAACTTGGTGATCTTGCCCCGCACGGTGGCAATGGGCGTGCGCTTGGCCAGCTTGGTCTGCTGTTCTTTCGCCTTGGTGATCAGCGCACTGAGTTCCTTGACGGACAGGCTACGCAGGTCGATCGACATCAATTTCTCCAAAAAGGAAGGGTCAGCCCATCCGTGGCGGAGCAGCGATGATAATCGACGACTTAATCACGGCACAAACCGAAAACCCGTGAAATCCGCGGGGAAAACGTGAGTTGACTCACGCTTTTCCCGTGAAGACAGATCAGGCACGCAGGCGTGCGAACAAATCCTCGTGTCCGATGTTCTCCGCTTCGGTTGCCCGGCGTGCGCGGTATTCGAACGTGCCGGCGGCCAGGCCACGCTCGGAAACCACCACGCGGTGCGGGATGCCGATGAGCTCGATGTCGGCGAACATGGCGCCCGGTCGCAGGCCGCGGTCATCCAGCACCGCTTCGATGCCCTGCGCGTGCAGTTCCGCCAGCAGCTTCTGCGCGGCGTCGTTCACGGAGGCGTCGTTCTTGGGATTGATCACGCACACCGCGACTTCCCACGGCGCCATCGGCGCAGACCAGATGATGCCGTTTGCATCGTGGTTCTGTTCGATGGCGGCGGCGACGATGCGCGACACGCCGATGCCGTAGCAGCCCATCGCGGGCGCAGCAGCCTTGCCGTTCTCGTCCAGCACGGTGAACTTCATCGCCTCGCTGTACTTGCGGCCCAGCTGGAACACATGGCCGACCTCGATGCCGCGGACGATGCGGATGTCGCCCCCATCGGCTGCCTTGTCGCCTTCCACCACGTTGCGGATATCGGCCACGGTGTCGGGTTCGGGCAGGTCGCGGCCCCAGTTGACGCCGGTGAGGTGGAATCCGCTTTCGTTGGCGCCGACGACGAAGTCCGCCATCGCCGCCACGTCGCGGTCGGCGACCACGCGGAGGGCCTTCTTCGCGCCGACCGGTCCCAGGAAGCCCGGCTGGCTGCCCAGATGCTCGAGGATCTCCGCTTCGCTCGCCAGGCGATAGTCGGCAAGGCCCGCGACCTTGCCAAGCTTGATCTCGTTGACGGCATGGTCGCCGCGCACCAGCGCCAGCACGAATCCGGCTTCGGTCATCACCGCGATGGACTTCACCGTGTGCTGCAGCGGGATGCCCAGCAGCGCGGCGACGTCTTCACAGGTCTTCTGCGTCGGCGTGGCGACCTTGGCCATCGCCACGGTCGCGGCGGGCCGCGGGGCAGGCGCGGCAGCGGTAGCTTTCTCCACGTTGGCGGCGTAATCCGAACCGGTGGAGAACGCGATGGCGTCCTCGCCGGAATCGGCCAGCACGTGGAATTCCTGCGACGCATCCCCGCCGATGGCGCCACTGTCCGCCTGCACCGCACGGAAGTTCAGCCCCAGTCGGGTGAAGATGCGGGTGTAGGCCGCATGCATGTTGTGGTATTCGCGTACCAGGTCCTCATCGGTGATGTGGAACGAGTACGCGTCCTTCATCAGGAATTCGCGCGCGCGCATCACGCCGAAGCGCGGACGGATCTCGTCGCGGAACTTGGTCTGGATCTGGTAGAGGTTCACCGGCAGCTGCTTGTAGCTGTTCAATTCCTGCCGTGCGAAGTCGGTGACCGCTTCCTCCGCCGTGGGGCTGTAGCAGTACTCGGCTTCCTTGCGGTCCTTGATCTTCAGCAGCTGGCCGCCGAATTTCTCCCAGCGCCCGGTTTCCTGCCACAGCTCGCGCGGCTGGATGGTCGGCATCTGCAGTTCCAGCGCGCCGGCGCGGTCCATCTCCTGGCGCACCACGGTTTCCACCTTGCGCAGCACGCGCAGGCCCAGCGGCGACCAGGTGTACAGGCCGGAGGCCAGCTTGCGGATCATGCCGGCCCGCAGCATCAGCTGGTGGCTGACCAGTTCGGCGTCGGCCGGGGTTTCCTTGGTGGTGCGGAGATGGAATTGCGACAGGCGCATCGGCACGGGCTTTCTGGGGGACGAATTCCCTATTTTGCCAGTGTTGGACGGGGAACGGCGGCTGGATGGGTGGTGCGGGGCGACACCGTCACTCGCGGGAGCCACCGTCCACGGTGATGGCGGCCGGCGCATCGCGCTCGATGCGCTCGAACGTGCGGCCTTTCGGCGGCTTTTCGGTGATCTGCAGCACGCCGGCATCGTCGCGCCAGCGGTACAGCGCGGGGCGTGCGTCGCGGGCCTGCGCGTCAGCGGCTTGGCGTGCGCGCTGCTGTTTGCGTTCGGTTTCGTGCGGGGCTTCGCGGCCCAGCCACCACGCCACGCCCACGCCGACTGCGAGGCCTGCCACGATGGCCAGCCAGCCTCGCATGCGGGTGGCTCAGGTCCCTGCGGGGGTGCAGTAGGCCTTCACCGCGGCTTCGGCGAGCCCGCGCTGGTTGGCGCGCGCCGTGTCGTCGAGCGTGGCATCGGGTTTGCCGTCGCCGTCGGTGTCCTGCTGGACCGGGCCCTTGTTGCCCAGGATTTCCAGGTTCTTGCGCGCGGTCGTGCACTGCGCATTTTCCACGGCCTGGCCGGCGGGCTTGGCTTCGGCCACGGTGGCACCCGTCGGGGTGATGCGGCGGTTCTGCGCCTGCTGGTTGGGCGGCGGGCTGTCCGAATAGTGGGTGACGCCCTTGCTGTCCTTCCACTGGTAGATCTGCTGGGCCTGTGCGGTCAGGGCGGCGGCCAGGCACAAGGCCGTCACGGACAGGCAGGGCAGGACACGCATGGCGGGCTCCAACGATCAGGGGAGCGGCGATTGCAGCACCCCCGGGCCGGGCTGGCAAGCCGGGCCCGGGGTGGCTTGGGCTAAACTGCGACCCATGGACGAAAACAAGCCGCCACCGCGCTCACGCGGGATCTACCTGCTGCCCAACCTGTTCACCACCGCGGGCCTGTTCGCGGGGTTCTACGCCATCATCGCCGCGGCCAACGGCCAGTTCGTCAATGCCGCCATCGCGGTGTTCGTGGCCGGGTTGATGGATGGCATCGACGGCCGGGTGGCGCGACTGACCGGCACCAGCAGCGATTTCGGGGTGCAATACGACTCGCTTGCAGACCTGGTGAGCTTCGGCCTGGCGCCGGCGCTGGTGATGTACCACTGGTCGCTGTCGGCGTTGAAGTTCGACGGCGTGGTGTGGGGGCGTGTCGGCTGGGTGGTGGCTTTCCTGTACGCCGCCTGCGCCGCGCTGCGCCTGGCCCGCTTCAACACGCAGGTGGGCACGGTGGACAAGCGCTGGTTCATCGGCTTGGCCAGTCCCGCCGCGGCCGGCCTGATGATGTCCTTCGTCTGGGCGTTCGCCGATGGCGAACTGGGCTGGAGTGGCGAGGAACTGCGCTACGTGGCGCTGGCGGTGTCGCTGGTGGCGGCACTGCTGATGGTCAGCCGCATCCGCTTCTGGAGCTTCAAGGGGACCGGCGAGGGCGGCGCGAAGGCAGACCGCATTCCGTTCGTGGTGTTGGCGCTGGTGCCATTGGCGCTGGCGATCCTGTTCATCGACCTGCCGCGCACGCTGTTCGCCGTGGGCGTTATCTACGCCATCTCCGGCCCGGGCTACTGGCTGTGGCTGCGCACGCGCCGCAGCAGGGAAAACGCGGCGTGAGCCTGTCCGCCGACCGGCTGTGGTCCGCCGACCAGCAAGCCTGGCTGGGCGCGCTGGGGCATACGGTCTACCTGCCGGCCGATTGGCCGACCGAAGCCGGGCAACCCGCTGCCGATGACACCGCGCCCGCAGGTGCCGCCACGACGCCGGCACCTGTCCGCGTCGCCGCGCCTGAGCCGGTGCGGCGGACCCGGGTGCCGCCGCCACGTGACGACGGCCCAGGAGAGCGCCCCGCGCCACCGCCGCGTGCCGCCGGCTCGCGATTGCCCGATCGCCTGCACTTCGCCCTCATCCGGGCATCGGGTTGCAACCCGAATGCGCCGGGCGCGGCGGAGCTCTTCGCGCAATGGCCGCCGTCCTCGCAGTTGCGCGGCAATCCCGCCGCCAAGCGCGCGCTGTGGCCGGCCCTGCGCAAGCTGCGCCGGTCGTCATTGCCATGAGCGCGCTGGGCGTCGAGGCGGCATCGGCTTCCGCGCCCGCCCTGCGGCCCCTGCGCGAGTCCGACTTGGATGCCGTGCTGGCGATCGAACAGCGCGCCTACCCGTTCCCCTGGACGCGCGGGATCTTCCGCGACTGCCTGAAAGCCGGTTATCCCTCCTGGGCGATGACCGAGCACGGCCTGGTGATCGGCTACGGACTGCTGAGCATCGCGGCCGACGAAGCGCACATCCTGAACATCTGCATCGCGCCGGAGCGGCAGGGCCGTGGCCTGGGCCGTCACCTGCTGCGTGCACTGGTGAAGGTCGCGCGCGGGCAGGGGGCGCAACGGGTCTTCCTGGAGGTGCGTCCCTCCAATCCCGGCGCGATCGCGCTGTACCACAGTGAAGGCTTCAACGAGATCGGTCGCCGTCCCCGCTACTACCCCGCACGCGATGGCCGCGAGGACGCACTGGTGATGGCCATCGAACTGGTACCCGACGACATCACCACGATGCCGCCGCTGTAGGGCGGGCTTGGCCCGCCTTCGCGACTACAGCTTCGCGCGCTGTCCGTGCAGGGCAGCCAGCTGGTTGCTCCAGTCCACCAGGCGCTGGCGCTCCTGTTCGACCACCGCCGCCGGCACCTTGTCGGTGAACTTGGCCAGCTTGGCCTCGCTCTTGTCCTTCTCGCCGGCGACGCGTGCGATTTCCTTGTCCAGGCGGGCGCGTTCGGCGTCCAGGTCGACCAGGCCTTCCAGCGGCACCAGCAGCTTCAGGTCGCCCACCAGCGCGGCGGCAGAGGCTGGCGCATCGCTGCCGGTGTCCAGCCACGCGATGTGCTCCAGCTTCAGCAGGAAGCCCAGCGACGATGCAAAGCGGGTGATGCGTGCGCGGTCGTTGTCGCCACCGTCCTGCAACAGCAGGCGGATGGTCTTGGCGGGCGACACATTCAGTTCGCTGCGCACGCGGCGCAGCGTCGACACCATGGTCTTCAGCCATTCCACGTCGGCGTCGGCCTGTGCATAGTCCTGGCCGCTGAAGTCGGCGGCGACCGGGTAGGGACGCAGCGAGACCGTGCCGCCTTCGATGCCCAGCTTCGGCGCGACCTGCTGCCAAAGTTCCTCGGTGACGAACGGCGTCAGCGGGTGCAGCAGGCGCAGCAGCGCTTCCAGCACGTACAGCAGCGTGTGGCGGGTGCTGGCGGCGGCCGTCGCGTCATCGCCGTTCAAAGCGGGCTTGGCCAGTTCGACGAACCAGTCGCAGAACTCGTTCCAGGCGAATTCGTACAGCGCCTGTGACAGCAGGTCGAAGCGGTAGGCGGCGAACTGGGTCTCGACTTCGGCGGTGACCTTGGCCAGACGCGAGAGGATCCACTTCTCCGCGTCGGTCTGCGGCTGCGGTGCGCCGCTGGCGGTGAAGCCGTCGGTGTTCATCAGCACGAAGCGGGTGGCGTTCCACAGCTTGTTGCAGAAGTTCTTGTAGCCCTCGGCGCGGCCCATGTCGAACTTGATGTCGCGGCCGTGCGTTGCCAGCGCGGCGATGGTGAAGCGCAGCGCGTCGGCGCCGTGCGGCACGATGCCGTCGGGGAATTCCCTGCGCGTGGCCTTCTCGATCTTCTCGGCCATCTTCGGCTGCATCAAGCCGCCGGTGCGCTTGGCCACCAGGTCTTCCAGCGAGATGCCGTCGATGATGTCCAGCGGATCGAGCACGTTGCCCTTCGACTTGGACATCTTCTGGCCGTCCTTGTCGCGGATCAGGCCGGTCATGTAGACGTCGCGGAACGGCACCTGGCCGACGAAGCTGTCGGTGGCCATGACCATGCGCGCCACCCAGAAGAAGATGATGTCGAAGCCGGTGACCAGCACCGACGACGGCAGGTAACGGTCGAAGCCGCGCTCGGCCATCGCCTGTTCGTCCGGCCAGCCCATCGTGCTGAACGGCCACAGCTGCGAGGAGAACCAGGTCTCCAGCACGTCGCTGTCCTGCGTGAGGGCGACGTCGGCGGACAGGCCGGCCTTTGCACGCGCTTCGGCTTCGTCGCGACCGACGTAGCAGTTGCCGGCGTCATCGAACCACGCCGGGATGCGGTGGCCCCACCAGAGCTGGCGGCTGATGCACCAGTCCTGGATGTTCTCCATCCAATGGCGGTAGGTGTTGATCCAGTTCGGCGGGACGAACTTGACCTTGCCGGACTCGACGAGTTCCAGGCCGCGCTTGGCCAGGCCGTCCATCTTCACGAACCACTGGTCGGTCAGGTAGGGCTCGATGACCTGGTTGGTGCGGTCGCCGCGCGGCACCTGCAGCTTGTGCGGCTTGGTCTCGACCAGCAGCCCCAGGTCTTCTAGATCCGCGAGCACGACCTTGCGTGCTTCGTAGCGGTCCAGGCCGCGGTACTTCTCGGGCGCGTTGTCGTTGATCGCCGCGGTCGGCGTCAGCAGGTTGATCAGCGGCAGGTCGTGGCGCAGGCCCACCTGGTAGTCGTTGAAGTCGTGCGCCGGCGTGACCTTGACCACGCCGGTGCCGAACTCGCGGTCGACATAGTCGTCGGCGATGACCGGGATCTCGCGGTCGGTCAGCGGCAGCTTCACCGTCTTGCCGATCAGGTGGGCGTAGCGCTCGTCCTCCGGATGCACCATCACCGCGGTGTCGCCGAGCATGGTTTCCGGGCGCGTCGTGGCCACGGTCAGCGAGCCGCTACCGTCGGCCAGTGGGTAGGCGATCGACCACAGGAAGCCGTCTTCCTCGACGTTCTCCACTTCCAGGTCCGAGATCGCGGTCTTCAACACCGGGTCCCAGTTGACCAGGCGCTGGCCCCGGTAGATCAAGCCCTGCTCGTGCCAGCGCACGAAGGCCTCGATGACGGCCTTGGATGCGGCTTCGTCCATCGTGAACGTGCTGCGCGACCAGTCGCCCGACGCGCCCATGCGGCGCATCTGCCGCTCGATGGTGTCGCCGGACTGCGCCTTCCACTCCCATACTTTGGCGATGAAGCCGTCGCGGCCCAGCGAATCGCGCGTGTCGCCCTTGCCTTCCAGCGCCAGGTTGCGGCTGACGACCATTTCCGTGGCGATGCCCGCGTGGTCGGTGCCCATCTGCCACAGCGTGTCGTAGCCGCGCATGCGGTGGTAGCGCACCAGCGCGTCCATCAGCGTGTGCTGGAACGCGTGGCCCATGTGCAGCGTGCCGGTGACGTTGGGCGGCGGCAGCAGCACGGTGTAGGGCTCGCCCTTGCCGCTGGGCTTGAAGTAGCCGGCGGCTTCCCACTGTGCATACAGGCGGGATTCGAAGGATTTCGGGTCGTAGCTGGAGGCGAGGTCGGTCATCGTGTCGGTATCGTGGTGGCGATGTCGCCGCGGTGGCGGATCGCGTTGCCGCGACGGCGGGCTGCCGTCGTACGGGTTACATGTCGTGCTTGTTCACGTCGAAGCCGCGTGCCTTGTACTGCTTCCAGCGCTCGCGCAGCGGTTCGCGCGCGGCGGGGTCCGCCGGCACCACTTCCAGCACGCGCTCGCAGTCGCCGGCGAAGGCGTCGTCGCGCAGGTTGATGACCAGGGCACGCGCGGGCGCGTCGACGTCCGGCGTGGCGATCAGCACGGGCGTCAGCTCGTCCTCGTCGTCGGTGCCGGCGATCTGGTGGGGGATGTAGGCGTCGTCATCGAACGCCCACAGCAGTTCGTCCAGCTCCTCGGCCTGCGCGGCGTCGCGCGCCAGCACCAGCGTCCACTGGTTGCTGTCGTACGCCTTGCGCGCCAGCTCGCAGACCAGCTTGAGGGGTTCCTCGAGGAAGCGCGGCTTGGCGATCAGGTAGAAGTCGGCACGGGCCATGGCGTGGAAGTCGCGCCGCCGTCAGGCGACGCGATCCAGCAGCCACTGGCTCAGCAGGCCGACCGGACGACCGGTGGCCATGCCGCGCTTGCCTTCGTCGTTGGCCACGCCGGCGATGTCCAGGTGCGCCCAGCGCTGGCCTTCGGTGAAGCGGGCCAGGAAGCAGCCGGCGGTGATCGCGCCGGCCCAGCGGCCACCGATGTTGTAGACGTCGGCGAAGCTGGATTCCAGCTGCGTCTGGTATTCGTCCCACAGCGGCAGGCGCCAGGCGCGGTCGAACACGGTTTCGCCTGCGCCCAGCAGTTCGTTGCTGAGGTCGTCGTGCTTGCTCATCAGGCCGCTGGCGTAGCGGCCCAGCGCCACGATGCACGCGCCGGTCAGCGTGGCCACGTCGACCAGGGCTTCAGGCTTGAAGCGTTCGGCGTAGGTCAGCGCGTCGCACAGGATCAAGCGACCTTCGGCGTCGGTGTTGCCCACTTCGATCGTCTTGCCAGACATGCTGGTGATCACGTCGGAAGGGCGGTAAGCATTGCCGTCGATGGCGTTCTCCACCGCCGGCACCACCACCACCAGGTTCACCGGCAGCTTCATCTTCACCGTGGCGACGAAGGTGCCCAGCACGCTGCCTGCACCCAGCATGTCGTACTTCATTTCTTCGATGCCGCCCTGCGTCTTCAGGTTGACGCCGCCGGTGTCGAAGGTGATGCCCTTGCCGACCAGCACGTAGGGTTTGGCATCGGCGGCCGCGCCATTCCACTTGAGCACGATCAGGCGCGGGCGGTTGGCCGAGCCGCGGGCGACGGCCAGCAGCGAACCCATGCCCAGGGCTTCCATCTCGGCTTCTTCCAGCACTTCGCATTCGGCACCGTTGTCGGCGGCGAACTTCTGCGACTGCTCGGCCAGGTAGGCCGGTGTGCAGATGTTCGGCGGCAGGTTGCCCAGCTCGCGGGTGAACTGCACGCCGGCGGCTATCGCCACGCCCTGCGCCAGTGCCTGGACATCGTCGCCACTGACGGCGAACTGGGTCAGGCCGGGATCATCGTTCTTCTTTTTACCCAGCGTGGCGGTGTAGCGGTAGCTGGCGTGGTCGGCGGCGATCACGGCCTGGCGGATCTTCCAGGCGGCATCGCGGTCCTTCACGTCGACTTCGGACAGGGTGAACAGCGCACTGCGCACAGGGCCGGTCTTCACCGCGCGGGCGGCATCGCCGATGGCCTTGAGGTACTGCGCCACGCCGAACTTGGCCACGTCGCCCAGGCCGATCACCAGCACGCGCGGCGCGGTGATGCCGGGCAGGTCGTGCAGCAGCGTGGTCTTGCCGGTCTTGCCGCCAATGTCACCCCGCTGCAGCAGCGCGGAAAGCTTGCCGCCGCTGGCCGCATCCAGCGCCTGGCCGGCCGGGCTCAGGCTCTTGTCGGCGTAGGCGCCTACCACGATGCAGTCGACGCCAGCCTGGGCGGGGGCTTCGTGGTTCAGGGTGAATTCCAGCGTCATTGATCAGATTCCCGGTTCAGTTACGTACAATCGCGGACCGGAGGAAGGTGGCTGACGCCATCCCGGACCGCACAGACTGCCGCCGTCCACGCGGCGCACAAGCCCGAGATTGTAAATCAAGCCCCCCTGATGCCGAAGCTGGACCGCTACTTATTCCGGGAATTCACCCAGAGCTTCCTGGCCACCCTGATCATCCTGCTGATGGTCAGCGTGGGCGGCGTGATGGCCGATCTGCTCGGCGACGTGGCCGACGGCAAGGTGCCGGCGCGCCTGCTGCTGTCCCAGCTGGGGCTGCAGTTCATCAACTACATGCCCTACATCATCCCGCTGGCCTTGATGCTGGGCCTGCTGCTGGCGTTCTCGCGCCTGTACCGCGATTCGGAAATGGCGGTGCTGACCGCCACCGGCATCGGGCCGCGCCGCCTGCTGAAACCCTTGATGCTGCTGGTGGTCCCGGTGGTGGTGGTGGTGGGCCTGTGCTCGCTGTGGCTGGGCCCGTGGGCCCTGCGCACCGCGCAGCACATGCTTGACCACGCCAACCGCAGCCTGGTGGTGTCGGGGCTGGATGCGGGCAAGTTCACCGTGCTGTCCAGCGGGGCGGTGGTCTACGTGAGTGCGATCAGCCCGGACGGCACCGGCCTGAGCCGGGTGTTCATGCACCGCGCCGAGGACAATCGCGTGGATGTGGTGACGGCGCGGCGCGGGCAGATGTTCTTCGAGGGCGAACGCGACCGCTACCTGCGGCTGGAAGAGGGCTTCCGCGTCGAAGGTCCGGCCGGTCCCGGCCTGGATTACCGCCTGATCCGCTACAAGTCCAACGAAGTCGCCCTGCCGGACCGCGCCGATACGCTGAACAAGGACGACCCCGCCCTGCTGCCGACGCCGCAGTTGCTGGGGGACTCGCGGCCGGCCGCCAACGCGCAGCTGCATGCACGGCTGACCCCGCCGCTGCTGGCGCTGGCGTTCGCGCTGCTGACCCTGCCGCTGTCGCGCAGTTCGCCCCGGCAGACCCGCTACGGGCGCGTCATGGTGGGCTTCCTGGCCTATCTGGTCGGCATCAGTCTGATGATCAACGGCACCCAGCTGCTGGCCGACGGCAAGCTGCCGGGGCTGGCGGGCCTGTGGTGGCTGACGGTGCCCCTGCTGGCGGTGGCCGGCTGGCTCTACCTGCGCGATGGCAAGCTGTCGCGGCCGCGGGGGCGCGCATGAGGCTGATGCCGCGCCTGCACGACGTGTATGTCGGCCAGGTGGTCCTGGTCACGGTGCTGCTGACCTGGGCCGTGCTGGTGGGCCTGGACGTGGTGATGGCGCTGTCCGGCGAGATCGGCGACCTGGGGCAGGGCAACTACACCTTCGGCCATGCCGTGGCCTGGGTGCTGTACACCGTGCCGCGCCGGGCCTATGTGATGTTCCCGACCGCCGCCGTGATCGGCGCGCTGATGGGTCTGGGCCAGCTGGCCGCCAGTTCCGAGCTGACCGCCCTGCGCGCACTGGGTCTTTCGCGCCGCCGGCTGAGCATCTCGGTGGCGGCGGCGCTGGCCATCCTGACCGGCCTGATGGTGGTCAGCGGCGAGACGCTGGGGCCGTGGGGTCAGCGGCAGGCCGACATGCTGAAGACGGCGGCGCGCACCGGTGACGTGGTGCTGGACCGGTATGCCGGCATGTGGGCGCGCGAGGGCAATACCTTCCTCTATGCGCAGAGCGGCGAGGAGCGCGAGCAGGACGGCAAGCCGTCACTGCAGCTGCGCGACGTGCGCCTGTACGAACTGGCCGACGATGGCCGCCTGGCCTCCATCGCCCACGCCGCCACGGCCGAGCACCTGGACGGCTACTGGCTGCTGAAAAACGTGCGCCGCACCACCTTCAACGAACGCTCGGCCACGCAGAAGCAGATCCTGGGCGAGCGCTGGGAATCGAAGCTCGATGCCGCGGTGCTGTCGTCCGGCCTGACCCGCGTCCGCAACCTGCCAACCCGCGAGCTCAGCCAGAACATCGAGTACCGCAAGCGCAATGGCCTGGACGCGCGCGAGTACGAAGACCAGTACTGGGGCCGGTGGTTCTATCCGCTCAACGTGCTGGCCCTGTGCCTGGCCGCCATTCCGTTCGCGTTCGGCAGCCTGCGCAGCGGCGGCATGGGCAAGCGGCTGTTCCTCGGCATCGTGTTCGCGGTCGGCTTCTGGGCGCTGCAGACGATGTTCGTGCGCATGGCCGGTGCATTC
The DNA here is from genome assembly GCF_026625825.1 of Pseudoxanthomonas sp. SL93. Lineage (NCBI taxonomy): Bacteria > Pseudomonadati > Pseudomonadota > Gammaproteobacteria > Lysobacterales > Lysobacteraceae > Pseudoxanthomonas > Pseudoxanthomonas sp. SL93. Next base: position 3,645,586 of record NZ_CP113065.1, read on the forward strand.
CGGATGGATTACCGCCTCGCCTATGCCATCCCGCCCATCCTGCTGATGGTCGTCTCGTGGCTGATGTTCAGGCAACGCAGCCGCTAGCCATCACGGCGGCGTTGAACCGGCAAAGCAGCGTCAGGCGCGCTTCGGCAGCCTGATCATCTGCGTCCCGCTCAGGCGGTCGTGCCAAGCCAGGCGGTCGCGATCGACCCATGCCCACCAGAATCCCAGTCCGCCGGCCAGCAGGGACACGGTGGCCACGGCGAAGCGGGTCCACAGCGCACGGCGCGTCGGCGCGCTGCCGTCGCGGGCGATCACCTTGATGCGCCAGGGCCGCATGCCCAGTGTCTGCCCACCGCGCCGCCAGCTGAGCACCGCGTAGAGCCCTGTCACTGCCCAGCACGCCAGCCACAGCAACCATTGCAGCAGGCTGAAGGGCGTGATGTTGTCGCGCGTGCCGTGGTGGCCCAGGAAGGTGTAGCCGACGGTGAACAGCGTGGAGATCAGCATCCACATCGCCAGTACCGGCCAGATGTCGTACAGCAGCGAAAGCAGCCGCCAGCCGATCAGGGCGCGGGGTTTTCCGGGGGCGAAGTCGGTGTCGTTCATTGCATACAGGATAACGGCAGACTTCATGCACCCACAGGGCGGCCATGGCCTAAGCTTGCGGCATGACGTCCCGGACTCCTGCCGAACGCCGCCAACAGGCGAATGCGCTTCCTCCTCTCCCCGATGCTGATGCGGCGGCGATCGCCGCGTTCCTGGATGCGATCTGGGCGGAAAGCGGGCTGGCGAAGCAGTCGCTCGACAGCTACCGGCGTGATCTGGAGGGTTTCGCACGCTGGCGCAACGGGCAGGCGGGCGGTTTGGCGGGGGCGGACCGTGCGGCCCTGTTCGACTACCTGGCGCGGCGGACGCGCGAAGGCTATTCACCGCGCAGCAACGCGCGCCTGCTTTCCGCGCTGCGGGCGTTTTTCGCACACCGGCTGCGGCGGGGCGATCGGAAGGACGACCCCACCGCGCTGCTAGATCCACCGCGGCTGCCACGGTCGTTGCCCAAGGCACTGACCGAGACCGAGATCGACGCGCTGCTGGCGGCGCCCGATGTCGAATCCCCGCTCGGCCTGCGCGACCGCGCCATGCTGGAACTGATGTACGCCGCCGGGCTGCGTGTCAGCGAGCTGGTGAACCTGCCGGCGGTGGCCGTGAACCTGCGCCAGGGCGTGCTGCGCGTGACCGGCAAGGGCAGCAAGGACCGGCTGGTGCCGCTGGGCGAAGAGTCGCAGCACTGGCTGGAAACCTACCTGGCCCGTGCGCGTCCCGCGCTGGCGGGCAAGCGCAGCCTGGCGTGGCTGTTCCTCAACGCCAGCGGCGAGCCCCCCAGCCGGCAACAGTTCTGGGGCCTGGTGAAGCGCCATGCCGCCGCCGCCGGCATCGATCCGGCGAAGATCAGCCCGCACGGCCTGCGCCACAGCTTCGCCACGCACCTGCTCAACCGCGGCGCCGACCTGCGCGCGCTGCAGCTGTTGCTGGGCCACAGCTCCCTGTCGACCACCCAGATCTACACCCTGGTCGCGCGCGAACACCTCAAGCAGCTGCACGGTCGCCATCACCCCCGCGCCTGACGTGGCTCACACTTGCGGCCGCGGTTAAGCCGGCCCGCGCAGGCGCTGTGCGAGAATCAGCCCCCGTTTTGTGGAAACCTGCCGCCGATGCGGCCACCAGGATGCGCACCATGACCCGTCTGATCACCGCCGCCCTGCTGGGCGCCCTCAGCCTGAGCGCCTGCGCGCAGGCCCCGCAGGCCCCGGCCGCCGGCAAGCCTGCCGCCACGCCGGCGGTGGCCGCCGCCCCCGTGAAGGGTGGCAGTGCCGATGAGCGTGCCCGCAACGCCATCGCCCGGCTCAACCCGAATGCGAAGGTGGAGTACGTCGGTGCCGCACCCCTGCCGGGTTTCCGCGAAGTGATCGCCGGGGGGCAGTTGCTGTATGTCAGCGACGACGGCCGCTACCTGATGCAGGGCGCCGTGCTCGATATCCAGGAAGAACGCGACCTGATGCAGACCAGCCCGGCGCTGGCCAGGCATCGCCGCGACCTGCTGGCCAGCGTGCCGGCGTCGGAACGCATCGTGTTCGCCCCGCCCAACGCCAAGTACACCGTCAGCGTGTTCACCGACATCGAATGCGGTTACTGCCGCAAGCTGCACAGCGAGATCGCGGACCTCAACCGGCTGGGCATCGCGGTGGAGTACCTGGCCTTCCCGCGGATGGGCCTGGGCAGCAAGGACCACAAGGACATGATCTCCGTCTGGTGCGCACCCGACCGCAAGCGCGCGCTCACCGAGGCCAAGTCCGGCCAGCCCATCCAGAGCCGCGACTGCAAGAACCCGGTCACGCTGGAATACGACCTGGGCCAGCGCATCGGCGTGAACGGCACCCCGGCCATCTACTCCGCCGAAGGCGTCCAGCTGGGCGGATACCTGCCCCCGGAGGCGCTGCGGGCCAAGCTGGACGAACTGGCGGCACAGCCGAAACCGGCCGCCGCCGGGATGAATTGAGACAAGACGAAGCCGGCCATGCGCCGGCTTCGCTACAATAGCCGGCCCGTCTGACGGCTCCCACCCACGGTTCCGGACATGATCGTCCTTGAAGGCCAGCCGGCCTTGTCGCAATTCCGCCGCGCGCGGCTCGAAAGCAAACTCCAGTCCCTTGCCCCGAACGACCCGGCTTCACGGGTGCGTGTCCGCGGTGCCTGGCACGTCTATTTCGTCGAACCAGAGGCCGGCGCCACGCCGGACCTGGCCACGTTGCGCCGCATCCTGCAGGCGAGTGACGAGGCGACGGCGCTGGCCGACGGCGCGGTCTCGCGCTTCGTCACCCCGCGCCTGGGCACGCTGTCGCCGTGGGCCAGCAAGGCCACCGAACTGCTGCGCGGCGCCGGCCAGCCGGTCAAGCGCGTCGAGCGCGGCCTGCGCATCGATCTTGAAGGCTGGGACGACGGCCAGCCGGCGCTGGCCAAGGCGCTGCACGACCCGATGACGCAGTCCCTGCTGACCACGCGCGACCAGGCGCAGGCCTTGTTCACCGCGCCCGCGCGCGGCGAACTGGAGCGCATCCCGCTGGCGCAGCTGGAGGCGGCCAACATCCGCCTGGGCTTGGCGCTGGCGGACGACGAGATCGACTACCTGCGCACGCGCTATACGGAACTCGGCCGCGATCCTTCCGACATCGAACTGATGATGTTCGCGCAGGCCAACTCCGAGCACTGCCGCCACAAGATCTTCAATGCCAGCTGGACCATCGACGGCAAGGAGCAGGACCGCTCGCTGTTCCGGATGATCAAGCACACCCATGCGCAGACGCCGGAGCACACGCTCAGTGCGTACAGCGACAACGCCGGAGCACACGCGGTGGTCGAAGGCTATCCGGCGGCGCGCTTCCGTCCGGACGGCAGCGGCCAGTACCGGCTCGAGGCGACGCTGGATTCGGCCTTCTGCATCAAGGTGGAAACCCACAACCATCCCACCGCGATCGCGCCGTTCCCCGGCGCCAGCACCGGGGCAGGCGGCGAGATCCGCGACGAAGGCGCCACCGGCCGCGGCGGCAAGCCCAAGGCCGGCCTGACCGGCTTCTCGGTATCGCACCTGCGCATCCCCACGCTGCCGCAGCCCTGGGAGGCGCCGCGCGCGCTGAACCCGCGCATGGCGCCGGCGCTGGAGATCATGCTGGACGGCCCGCTGGGCGGTGCCGCGTTCAACAACGAGTTCGGCCGCCCCAACCTGCTGGGCTACTTCCGCAGCTTCGAACTGCCCGAAGGCGCAGGCCTGACGCGCGCCTACGACAAGCCGATCATGCTGGCCGGTGGCCTGGGCGCCATCGACCGCATCCAGGTGGAGAAGAAGACGCTGTCGCCCGGCGATGCGGTCATCGTGCTGGGTGGTCCGGCCATGCTGATCGGCCTGGGCGGCGGTGCGGCAAGTTCTGTGGCCTCCGGCGAGAGCGCGGAAGAACTCGACTTCGCCAGCGTGCAGCGCGACAACCCCGAGATGGAGCGCCGCTGCCAGGAGGTCATCGACCGCTGCGTGGCGATGGGCGAGGACAACCCGATCCTGTGGTTCCACGACGTCGGTGCGGGCGGCCTGTCCAATGCGATTCCCGAACTGCTGCACGACTCCGGCGTGGGCGGCGTGATCGACCTGGGCAAGGTGCCCAGCGACGATCCCTCGCTGTCGCCGATGCAGCTGTGGTGCAACGAATCGCAGGAACGTTACGTGCTCGGCGTGCCGCAGGCGCGACTGGCCGAGTTCGCGGCGCTGTGCGAACGCGAACGCTGCCCGTTCTCCGCCGTCGGCGTGGCAACGAAGGAAGAACATCTGGTCGTCGCCTACGGTGCCACCCCGGGCAACACCCCCGCAGATGCACCGATCGACCTGCCGATGGACGTGCTGTTCGGCAAGCCGCCGAAGATGCATCGCGACACCGCGCACCCCGCACTGCCGAAGTGGCCCGCGCTGCAGACCGAGGCGCTGGACCTCCACGAGGCAGGCCTGCGCGTGCTCGCACACCCGACGGTGGCGGCCAAGCAGTTCCTGATCACCATCGGCGACCGCAGCGTCGGCGGCCTGACCGCACGCGACCAGCTGGTCGGCCCGTGGCAGATGCCGGTGGCTGACTGCGCGATCACGCTGAGCGGATACGAAGGTTACGTGGGCGAAGCCATGGCTATCGGCGAGCGCACGCCGCTGGCGCTGCTCGACGCCGCTGCGGCCGCCCGCATGGCGGTGGGCGAGGCGATCACCAACCTGTGCGCCGCGCCAGTGGAATCGCTGCATCGCGTGAAGCTGTCGGCCAACTGGATGGCCGCCGCGGGCCACCCCGGCGAGGACGCGCTGCTGTTCGACGCGGTGAAGGCCGTGGGCATGGAACTGTGCCCGGACTTGGATATCAGTATCCCGGTGGGCAAGGACTCGCTGTCGATGCAGGCGCAGTGGCACAGCGATGGCCAGGCGCAGAAATCCGTCTCGCCGGTGTCGCTGATCATCAGCGCCTTCGCGCCCGTCACCGACGTGCGCCAGCAACTGACGCCGCTGCTGTCGCGCGAAGACGACAGCGAGCTGTGGCTGATCGGACTGGGCGCCGGCAAGAAGCGCCTCGGAGGTTCCGTGCTGGCGCAGGTGTATCCGCAGTCCGGTGGCGAGGGTGCATGGCCGGCGTTCGCCGGCGACGGCCGTGACGAAAGCGTGCCCGATCTCGACGACCCGCAGCGCCTTCGCGATTTCTTCCACCTGATCGCCGACGCACGCGAAGCCGGCCTGCTGCTGGCCTACCACGATCGCAGCGACGGTGGTGCGTTCGCCGCGCTGTGCGAGATGGCGTTCGCCTCGCATCGTGGCCTGGACATCAACCTGGACGGCTGGGGCGACGACGCGTTCCGCACGCTGTTCGCCGAGGAACTGGGCGCGGTGGTGCAGGTGGCCGATGAGGATCGCGCGGCGTTCGCCGACCTGATCGAGCGCCATGCCCTGATCGAATGCGCACAGCGCATCGCGCGCCCGACGACGGCGGCCGTGGTGCGTGTGCAGCAGGATGGCGACGTGCTGGCCGAGTGGCGCTGGGAAGAGCTGTTCGACGCTTGGTGGTCAGTGACGCACGCCATGCAGAAACTGCGCGACAACCCGGAGACGGCCGACGAGGAGCGCGAGAACGCGCGCCAGTTCGGCCGCACCGGACTGAAGCCGAGGCTGTCCTTCGATGCCGCCGCCGACGTCGCGGCACCGTTCATCGCCACGGGCAAGCGCCCGAAGGTGGCGATCCTGCGCGAGCAGGGCGTCAATGGCCAGATCGAAATGGCATCGGCCTTCAGCCGCGCCGGTTTCGATGCCTTCGACGTGCACATGAGCGACCTGATCACTGGACGCGTGGTGCTGTCGGACTTCAACGGCTTCGCGGCCTGTGGCGGTTTCAGCTACGGCGACGTGCTGGGCGCGGGCCGTGGCTGGGCGACCTCGATCCTGGAACGCAATGACCTGCGTGACGCGTTCGCGGCATTCTTTGCCCGCGACAACACGTTCTCGCTGGGCGTATGCAACGGCTGCCAGATGATGAGCCAGCTGAAGGAAATCATTCCCGGCGCGACGCACTGGCCACGTTTCCTGCGCAACCGTGGCGAGCAGTTCGAGGCGCGGGTGTCGTTGCTGGAAGTGCTGGAGTCGCCGTCGGTGTTCTTCCAGGGCATGGCCGGCTCGCGCATCCCGGTCGCCGTCGCCCATGGTGAGGGTCGCGCGGAGTTCGACAGCGTGGCGGACCAGGGCGCGGCCCGCGTCGCGCTGCGCTTCATCGATGGCGATGGCCAGGTGGCGACGTCTTACCCGCAGAATCCGAACGGTTCGCCCGATGGCATCACCGGCCTGACCAGCGACGACGGTCGCGCCACCATCCTGATGCCGCACCCGGAACGTACCCCGCGCAGCGCCAATCACAGCTGGCATCCGGCCGACTGGCCGGAAGACTCGCCGTGGCTGCGGATGTTCCGCAATGCGCGGGTGTGGGTGGGATGACCCGACGCCGGCCCGCCGCAAGGCGGGCTACGCCCGGCCAACATCGCACCTGCTAAAGTCGGCGCTCCCAAGGAGGCCTTCGTGAACGCAGCCGCGCTGGATACCGGAACCGCCACCAGTCCCGACGACCAGATCGTCGCCGCGCTGCTGGCGAGAGGGCGGTTGAAGGACACCGATCTTGCGCGCGCGCGCCGCCTGCAGGAAGAGACCGGCGGCAGCCTGTTGTCGCTGCTTTCCCGGCTGGGCCTGGTGTCCGAGCGCGACCATGCGGAAACCGCCGCCGACGTGCTCGGCTTGCCGCTGGTCAATGCGAAGGAGGCCCCGGATGTGCCTCCCGAATCGGTCGCACTGTCCCTGCGCTTCCTCAAGCAGTTCCATGTCTGCCCGGTGGGCGAGGACGACCTGCACGTCGACCTGCTGATGGCCGACCCGCAGGACCGTTACGCCTTCGATGCGGTGCAGCTGGCGACCGGCCGGCAGGTGCGGGCGCGCGTGGCCCTGCGTTCCGAGATCGACGACCTGATCGAGCGCTATTACGGCCAGGGCCGCAGCGCGATGGGCGCCATCGTCGAGAACGCCGACGGTGAAGCGACCGGCGACCTGGACGATGTCGAACACCTGCGTGACCTGGCCTCCGAAGCGCCGGTCATCCGGCTGGTCAACCTGGTCATCCAGCGGGCGGTGGAACTGCGCGCGTCCGATGTGCACGTGGAGCCGTTCGAGAACCGGTTGAAGGTGCGCTACCGCGTGGACGGCGTGCTGGAGGAGGGTGAAAGCCCGCCCGCCAACCTGACCGCCGCGGTGATCAGTCGTATCAAGATCATGGCCAAGCTCAACATCGCCGAGCGCCGCCTGCCGCAGGACGGCCGCATCATGCTGCGCGTGCAGGGCAAGGAACTGGACCTGCGCGTGAGCACGGTGCCCACCGCACACGGCGAAAGCGTGGTGATGCGTCTGCTGGACCGCGAGACGGTGGTGTTCGATTTCAAGAAGCTCGGCTTCACCGATGCCTTCCTGCCGCAGTTCCAGAAAGTGCTGGAGCAGCCGCACGGCATCCTGCTGGTCACCGGCCCCACCGGTTCCGGCAAGACCACCACGCTGTACACCGCGCTGAGCAAGCTCAACACCAGCGACGTGAAGATCATCACCGTCGAGGACCCGGTCGAATACCAGATCGAGGGCATCAACCAGATCCAGGCCAAGCCGCAGATCGGGCTGGATTTCGCCAATGCGCTGCGCAGCATCGTGCGCCAGGATCCGGACATCATCATGATCGGTGAAATGCGCGACCTGGAAACGGCGCGCATCGCCATCCAGTCCGCGCTCACCGGACACCTGGTGCTGTCCACGCTGCACACCAACAATGCGGCCGGCGGCATCACCCGCATGCTGGACATGGGGGTGGAGGACTACCTGATGACCTCCACCGTCAACGGCATCCTGGCCCAGCGCCTGGTGCGGCGGCTGGAGCCCACGCACGCGGAGAAGTACCCGGCCTCGCCGGAAGAGATCGAGCGATTCAACCTGCGCCGATTCCAGCCGCAGGGGGAGATCTTCCTGTACCGCCCACGTGGTTCGGCCATCGCCCCGACGGGCTACCTGGGCCGCACCACCATCGTCGAGTTCCTGGTGATGAACGACGAGATCCGTCGGGCCATCATGCGCCATGCGGGCATGGGCGAGATCGAACAGCTCGCCCGCGATGCCGGCATGCGGACCATGTACGAGGACGGCATCATCAAGGCGCTGACCGGCGAGACGACCATCGAGGAAGTCCTGAGGGTGACCGAAGATGCCTGATCCAATGAAATCCTTGCGTATCGCCCGGCGTTGGCCGGCAGTGGCAATGCTGGCGCTGTTGGTGCTTTCGCCGCTTGCCTCTGCCGCGGGCAAGAAGGCGCCACCGAAGGCCTTCGCACGCGCAGAGCTGCCCACGGGTTTCGTCGTGGGCAGCGGTACGCCCGCGCTCGCGCTGGAGGTGGCCGTCGCCGAAGGCCAGGTGGTGTCCTGGTCTCCCGCGGCTCAGGGCCCCGGCAACCTGCGCGCGACGCGCAGCGGTGACGAGACGCAGACCATGCTGACGGTGAGCAGCGATCTGCCGGTGGCAGTGAAGTTCGATCTGTACCTGTCGCTGGATGGCGAGCACTTCACCTACACCAGCACGTGCGGACTGACGCCGGGCATCTCGTCGTTCGAGATGTGGCAGCAGCCGGTGCTCGCCTTCGCGATGGGCAATCCACGCACGGTGCCGTCGGGACGGGTGGCGTGCGACTGACGATGCGTGTGTCTTCATCGAAGTAAAACAAGAAGGGCCCGGTGCAGACCGGGCCCTTCGTCCATCACGCCGGCGGATTACAGGTCGATACCGAAGCCCACGCCCGCCGACTTCTCGTCACCGCTGAACGCACCGCCGATGCTGAAGGAAGCGCGCTCGCCGATCGGCTTGGAGTAACCCAGGGACAGGGCGTTCTCTCCGTTCTGCCAGCCCGCGCCGACGGCGATGCGGCCGCGCGGCGTGCGACTGCCGGCGGCGTTGATCGCCATGTTCAACATGGCCGAACTCATCGCGCCCATCCTGTCGAGGCGACGATCCTGCTCCGAGAACCGGCGGTCCACGTCGCCGCGGAAGGCGTTGAAGTCGTCTTCCAGTGCCTTGACCTGGAAGTCGGCATACGCATTCGCGCTGGCCAGCGTTTCCGTCGCCGTGGCGTCGGCATAGGCACGTGCGTTGTCCAGCGTGGCGGCGTCACCCGCGTCCGCATAGGCCGCTGCGCTGGCCGAGGTGTCGGCGTTTTCCGCCACGGCCGGCACGGCGGGTTGGCCGCTGCTGACGGCGCCCCCGCCATTGCCTGTCGTCGTGGCGGCCGTGGTCTGCGGAGCGGCGGTGAGGCCTGCCGTCGCCGTTGCCGCATTCGCACCGTCGCCGGACGCACGTGCCTGGCTGCTCTGGGTGGGCGGTGCGCCGCTGCCGGTGGAGGCGGTGGCCGTGGTGCTGCCGGTCAGGCCCGAGTACATGCCATACAGCTCATTGAGCTTGGCATCCACCGCGGTGAAGGCGGCCCCCACGTTGTTGTACGACGTGCCCTGGATGGTGTAACTCGGCGCGATGAAGACGCCGCCGGAGAAGCCGGCGCCTCCGCCCAGCGCATTCGACACGAAGCTCAACTGCGACAGGTTCACCGCATCGGTAGCCGCCGTGCCCGCGGCGACATTGGTGACCTGGCGTTCGCTGCCGGCGCTGCCGACGGAGACGCTGTCCTCGCGGTCGGCGACGGAATCACCGCCGATGGCCACGCTGTTGTCCGATTCCGCGCTGGCCAGGTTGCCCAGCGCCACCGAGTTCACCCCGGGCGAGTACGCACCGCCACCGACCGCCACCGAGAAGTCACCGGAGGCCTCCGTAGGCACGAACCCGAAGAACGCACCGCCCACCGCCACGCTGTTGTCGCCGCTGGCGATGGAATTGGAGCCCAGCGCGGTGGAATCCCAGTTGCTCGCCACCGCACCGAAACCCAGCGCCGTGGCGCTGTTGCCGCTGGCTTCGGCACCGTAGCCGAACGCAGCCGCACCGAAGTTCGAGGCACTGCTGTAGCCGCCGACGGCGGTGGCGGCATCATCGGATGCCTCGCTGCGGAAACCGACCGCGGTGGCCTGGATACCCGAGGCGCTGCTCTCCGTACCGAGGGCGGTCGAATAGGCCCCCGACGCACTGGCCCCCGCACCGGTGGCCGTCGCGCCGACCTCGCTCGCGACCGCGCCGGCACCGAGTGCGGTGGCGTCGTCCGCGTTGGCTTCGGTGCTGGCGTAGACGGGGTTGCCGTCTTCATCCAGCAGCGGATTGCCGTCCTCGTCGAACAACTGCCGCTGGCCGCCCACTGCGACCGCGCCGGCACCGTTGGCCTGTGCACCGGCGCCGTTGGCGACGCTGTTGGCGCCGGTGGCGGTGGCGTTGAAGCCGGTCGCGGTGGCGCCATCGGCCAGGGCGAATGCACCGGAACCGGTGGCGGTCGCACCGACGCCTTCGGCCAGGGCGGCCGAACCGGATGCGGTCGCGTAGTCGCCGGATGCCAGCGCATCATCGGTACCGTCATTGGCACCGTTGGCCTTGAAGTAGCGCGTGGCGTTCTCCGATGCATCGGCCACCGCGTTCAACTGATCCAGGTTCACCGCATCGGTGCCCTCGGTGCCGGCCGCGACGTTGGTGATCTGGCGTTCGTCTCCCACGTCGCCCACCGAGACGGTGTTGTCGCGGTCGTTCCATGCATTGGCACCGATCGCCACACTGTTGGTCGCGCCGGCGACGGAGTTCACGCCCAGGGCCACGCTGTCATCGCCATCGGCGTAGCTGTTGTGGCCGATGGCGGTGCTGTATTCGCCCGTCGCCCAGGCACCGTTGCCGAAGGCCGACCCGCCGGTGCCGCTGGCGCGCGTGTTGATCAGGCCGAAGAACGTGGTGCCGCCCACGGCGGTGCTTTCTTCCCCATTGGCGGCCGCGCCTTCGCCCACCGCCGTCGCGCCACTGCCACCTGCTGCCGCGCCGTAACCGAACGCCGAGGCGAAATCGCCGCCCGCGCTGCTGTAGCCACCGACGGTGGTCGAGGCGAGCCCGTCCGCGCTGCTGCGGAACCCGACGGCTGTCGCCTGCGTGTTCGATGCAGTGGCTTCCGTACCGAGGGCGGTCGAATAGGCCCCCGACGCACTGGCCCCCGCACCGGTAGCCGTCGCGCCGATTTCGCTGGCGACCGCGCCGGCACCGAGTGCCGTGGCGTCGTCCGCGTTGGCTTCGGTGCTGGCGTAGACGGGATTGCCATCTTCATCCAGCAGCGGATTGCCGTCCTCGTCGAACAACTGCCGCTGGCCGCCCACTGCGACCGCGCCGGCACCGTTGGCCTGTGCTCCCGCACCGTTCGCGACGCTGTTGGCGCCGGTGGCGGTGGCGTTGAAGCCGGTCGCGGTGGCGCCGTCGGCCAGTGCGAACGCACCGGAGCCGGTGGCAGTCGCACCGACGCCTTCGGCCAGGGCGGCCGAACCGGACGCGGTCGCATAGTCACCGGATGCCACCGCATCATCGGTGCCGTCATTGGCGCCGTTGGCCTTGAAGTAGCGCGTGGCGTTCTCCGAGGCATCGGCGACCGCGTTCAACTGATCCAGGTTCACCGCATCGGTGCCTTCGGTGCCGGCCGCGACGTTGGTGATCTGGCGTTCGCTGCCCACATCGCCGACCGACACCGTGTTGTCGCGGTCGGCGGTGGAGTTGGCGCCCAGCGCCACGCTGTTGTCGCCCAGCGCCGTGCTGTAGAAGCCGACGGCCGTGCTGTTGTCGCCGCTGGCCCAGGATTCCGCACCCAGCGCGGTGGCGTAGTCGCCAGGCGCGTAGGAGAAGAAGCCCGCGGCGGTGCTTTCCAGCCCGGAGGCTTCCGCCAGGCTGCCTGCCGCCAGGCTGTAGTCGCCAGCCGCGATCGCACCCGAACCGAAGGCGGCGGAGCTGAAGCCGCTGGCCTGCGTGTAGACGAGGAAACCCAGACCGGGGATCAGGTCCGCCGGTCCGCCGACGGCCACGCTGTAGTCGCCGGTCGCACCGCTGGCATGGCCGAAGCTGGAGGCATACGAGCCCGTCGCCGTGCTGCCGTAACCGAACGCCGAACTGGCCTCACCGCTGGCTTCGCTGAGTACGCCGAATGATGAACTGCCCAGGGCCGAGGCCAGGCTGCCCGAGCCCACCGCCGTCGCCCCCAACCCGGACGCCACGGTGTTGACGGTGATCGGATTGCCGTCCGCGTCGAACGCATTGACCTGTCCGCCGATCGCGATGCTCGAATCGCCGCTGGCTTCCGCGCTGCTGCCGTTGGCGAGGCTGCTCTCGCCGGTTGCCAGCGCGTTGTAGCCCGTCGCGGTGCTGAACTCCCCCAGCGCGAACGCACCGGAGCCGGTCGCCGTCGCGCCCGTGCCCTCGGCCAGGCTGGCCGATCCCGATGCGGTGGCGAATTCGCCTGACGCCACCGCGTCGTCGGTGCCGTCATTGGCGCCGTTCGCCTTGAAGTAGCGGGTGGCCTCTTCCGAGGCGTCCGCCACCGCGTCGAGTTGATCAAGGTTCACCGCGTCGGTGCCCTCGGTGCCCGCGGCGACATTGGTGACCTGGCGTTCGCTGCCGACGCTGCCGACGGAAACGCTGTCCTCGCGGTCGGCGACGGAATCACCGCCGATGGCCACGCTGTTGTCCGCTTCCGCGCTGGCCAGGTTGCCCAGCGCCACCGAGTTCACCCCGGGCGAGTACGCACCGCCACCGACCGCCACCGAGAAGTCACCGGAGGCTTCGGTGGGGACAAACCCGAAGAACGCGCCACCCACCGCCACGCTGTTGTCGCCGCTGGCGATGGAGTTGGAGCCCAGCGCGGTGGAATCCCAGTTGCTCGCCACCGCACCGAAACCCAGCGCCGTGGCGCTGTTGCCGCTGGCTTCGGCACCGTAGCCGAACGCAGCCGCACCGAAGTTCGAGGCAGTGCTGTAGCCGCCGACGGCGGTGGCGGCATCATCGGATGCCTCGCTGCGGAAGCCGACCGCCGTGGCCTGGATGCCCGAGGCGCTGGCCCCGGTGCCAATGGCAGACGCGTAGGCGCCACTGGCATTCGCGCCCGCACCGGTGGCTGTCGAACCCACCTCGCTGGCGACCGCACCGGCACCCAGTGCCGTGGCGTCGTCCGCGCTGGCTTCGGTGCTGGCGTAGACGGGGTTGCCATCTTCATCCAGCAGCGGATTGCCGTCCTCGTCGAACAGCTGCCGCTGGCCGCCTACTGCGACCGCGCCGGCACCGTTGGCCTGCGCACCGGCGCCGTTGGCGACGCTGTTGGCGCCGGTGGCGGTGGCGTTGAAGCCGGTCGCGGTGGCGCCATCGGCCAGGGCGAACGCACCGGAACCGGTGGCGGTCGCACCCACGCCTTCGGCCAGGGCGGCCGAACCGGACGCGGTCGCGTAGTCGCCGGATGCCACCGCATCATCGGTGCCGTCATTGGCGCCGTTGGCCTTGAAGTAGCGCGTGGCGTTCTCCGAGGCATCGGCCACCGCGTTCAACTGGTCCAGGTTCACCGCATCGGTGCCCTCGGTGCCGGCCGCGACGTTGGTGATCTGGCGTTCGCTGCCGGCGCTGCCGACGGAAACGCTGTCCTCGCGATCGGCAACCGAATCGCCGCCAAGCGCCACACTGTTGTCGGCAGTCGCCGAGGCCAGGTTGCCGAAGGCGCTGGCATTGGTGCCGGGTGCCCATGCGCCTCCGCCGACAGCCGTGGAGAAGTCCCCCGACGCTTCGGTCGGCAGGAAGCCAAGCAACGAGCCACCCACTGCCACGCTGTTGTAACCGGTGGCGATGGAGCCAGAACCCAGTGCGGTGCTGTCGCCGCCGCTGGCATCGGCGCCGTAGCCCAGCGCGGTGTCGAACGCGCCGGAGGCATTCGCGAAGCCGCCGATGGCGACCGTGGCGGCGCCGCTCGCGTTGCTGGTGTGGCCCGCGGCCAAGGACTGCGCGCCGGAGGCGGTGGAGGCACTGCCGATCGCCGCGCCGTACGCACCGCTCGCGCTGCTGCCCGTGCCCACGGCACTTGCGCCGGTGCCGCTGGCGCGCGCCTGCGTGCCGACCGCGCTGGCGTTCTGGCCGGTCGCCGCGCTCTGGTGGCCCAATGCGGTCGCGCCCTGTGCGGTCGCGCTGCTGTCGTAGCCCACGGCGGTGGCGTTCACGCCGGTGGCTTCGGCGTAGCCGCCCACCGCGGTCGCGCCCGCCTTGTTGGCGATGCTTTTGTAACCCACGGCGACCGCATGGCGCCCGGAGGCATCCACGCCATCGCCGCACGACACGGCATTCTCGCCGGGGCGCCCATCCTTGATGGGGTTGCCGCGCGCGTCCACACAGTAGGCGGGCCCGGTTCCTATCTGCGGCTTGTCGTTCTGCGGTTGTCCCTTCTGCTTGTCATGGGCCAACGCGGCACCGAACGGTGCACCGGCGAGCAGCGCGGAGACGAGCAGCGACACGCCGAGCCGCGCACGCATGCGCGTACCCGACGACATCACGCCATGCGCGCGTCGCGCGAACTCCGACGCCACCACCAGCACGCCGAGGGAGGGGTTCCACACCTTGCTGTAAATCCTGTTCATGCATCACGTCCTTCATTCTGTGTTTTCGGGGGAATACGACAGCACCCGGGCCTGCACGGCACGGGGATTCGAGGCGGACTACGTCAGGGATAGCGAAAGCGCGGCGCGCGACAGGGGAGGCGCATCGCCGGTGTGCACGAAGCATCGGATGGGAAAGCGCGGGGGGCGCTCAAGTCGAACAGCGGGATGACGCGGCCGTCCACCACCTGGAAGAAGCGCAGGTCGCGGCGAGCACGCACCGAAGAAAAACACGCCGGAAACACGAAGCGAGCGAACGCATCAGCAACCGCTTTCCGCACTCCCCTTCTCCTTTCCCGGTGATGCAAGACAACTCCGTGCAACCGAACACTACATCCGCGTTGTGCAATTTGCGAGAGATTTGCTACGTTCGGTGCAACGCGACGAAACCGCTGAAAACAAGGCGTTAACGCCATGTGCAGAGGATGTGTTCGCCGCGTGAAGAGTGTCGTGGCAGGTAAACAGGGGTACCTGGACGATCCGCTTGAAATGAGAGCCGCAAGTCGTTGAGTAAGCACGTCGTAAACGGGTTACCCAGTTCGTTCTTCCTTGCAGACATGGAGCAGGTCAAGTGAATCAGAATTCCTTTTTCAGCAGTGCGCGTCGTCGTCCCCTCGCTGCCTCACTCGCCGCAATCGTCGCGGTTGGCATGTTCTCCTCGCCGGCGTGGGCGGGTGAAGTCAGTACCGCCGGTCTGCGCGACGGCGAAACCTACGACCGCTTCATCGTGAAGTACCGCGACGGCAGCACCGCGCGCACCAGTGCCGCCGCACTGCAGCGTTCACTGGGCAGCGCCGTGTCGGGCGCGGGCCTGGCCACGGCGGGCGCCCGCAGCCCGGTCAGCGCGCAGAAGCTGCGCCGGCTGGCCGTGGGGGCCGAGCTGGTGCGCACCTCGCGCAAGCTCGATCGCGTCGAAGCCGAGGGCCTGCTGCGACAGCTGGCGGCGGATCCGAGCGTGGACTACGTGGAAGTGGATGCGCGCCGTTATGCGCGGCTGGTCCCCAACGACAACTTCTACAACCAGTATCAGTGGCACTTCAAGGATCCGGTCGGCGGCATCAACCTGCCTGCCGCCTGGGACAACGCGACCGGTGCCGGCGTGGTGGTCGCGGTGCTGGATACGG
Source organism: Pseudoxanthomonas sp. SL93 (assembly GCF_026625825.1). NCBI lineage: Bacteria > Pseudomonadati > Pseudomonadota > Gammaproteobacteria > Lysobacterales > Lysobacteraceae > Pseudoxanthomonas > Pseudoxanthomonas sp. SL93. The sequence continues at coordinate 3,661,411 of NZ_CP113065.1, forward strand.
GCATCACGCCGCACAGCGATCTGGATGCCAACATCCTGCCGGGTTACGACTTCATCAGCGACACGTTCGTCTCGCGCGACGGCGACCTGCGCGACGCCAACCCGCTGGACGAAGGCGACTGGAATCCGGTCGCGGGTGAGTGCTACGCCGGTTCGCCGGTGCAGGACAGCAGCTGGCACGGCACCCACGTGGCCGGCACGGTGGCGGAAGTGACCAACAACGCCAAGGGCATGGCGGGTGGCGCGTTCGATGCGAAGGTGGTGCCGGCACGCGTGCTAGGCCGTTGCGGCGGCTATACCTCCGACATTTCAGATGCCGTGATCTGGGCTTCCGGCGGCACCGTTGCGGGCGTACCCGCCAACGCGAATCCTGCCGAAGTCATCAACCTCAGCCTGGGTGGCACCGGTGCGTGCAGCGCGACCGAGCAGAACGCTTTCAACATCGCCATCGCCAATGGCTCCACGGTGGTCGTGGCGGCCGGCAACGACGCCAGCAACGCGTCGGGTTTTTCACCCGGCAACTGCAACGGCGTCATCACCGTGGCGGCGACGCGCATCACCGGCGGCATCGCTTCGTATTCCAACTACGGCACCAGCGTGGAAATCGCGGCGCCGGGCGGCGGCGGCAGCGTGGATGGGAACCCGGGTGGCTATGTCTGGTCGGCGGGCAACGCCGGCACCACCGTGCCTACCACCGAGACGTACTTCGGCATGGGCGGTACCTCGATGGCGGCGCCACACGTCGCGGCGGTGGTGGCGCTGATCCAGAGCGTGGCCGATACGCCGCTGACGCCCGCGCAGGTGCTGGCCACGCTGCAATCGACGGCGCGTCCGTTCCCGGTGGCGCCGCCGGCGAACCGGCCGATCGGGGCGGGCATCGTCAATGCCGCCGCCGCCGTGCAGGCGGTGATCGGGGGCGAACCGCCCACCGCCACGCCGCTGACCAACAACGTGGCCGTGGGCGGCAATACCGGCGCGAAGGACGCGACCATCAAGTACGCGCTCGTGGTGCCCGCGGGCGCGACCAACCTGTCGTTCATCACCTATGGCGGCAGCGGCAACGCCGACCTGTACGTGAAGTTCGGCAGTGAAGCGTCGGCGTCCAGCTATGACGTGCGGTCCGCGCGCCCGGGCAACAACGAGGTGATCAACATCGCCTCCGCGCAGGCCGGCACGTATTACGTCACGCTGGTCGGCAAGACCAAGTTCAGCGGTGTCAGTGTGCGGGGCAGCTTCACCGCGCCCTGACCATTGCCGTACGGCTGACGGGCAAGCGTGCTCCCGGGCTTTCCCCGGGGGCACTTTCCCGGCTGTGCAGTCCGGATGCAGGCATGACGCTGGGTGGGGTTCTGCGGTAACTTGGCGCATTGTTTCCCGCGATGCGACGGCATGCCCCTGTACCGCTACAAAGCGCTCAACGCCCATGGCGAAATGCTGGATGGCCAGATGGAAGCCGCCAGCGATGCCGACGTGGTCGCGAGGCTGCAGGAGCAGGGCCATCTGCCGGTGGAAGCGCGGTTGGCGTCAGAGGGCGGCAACGCCACGTTGTTCCAGCTGTGGCGCCGGCACGCCTTCGCGGGCGAACGGCTGGTGCAGTTCACCCAGCAGCTGGCCACGCTGCTCGGTGCGGGCCAGCCGCTGGACCGTGCGCTGACCATCCTGCTGGATCTGCCCGAAGACGAAAAAGCACGCCGCACCATCACCGACATCCGCGATGCGGTGCGCGGCGGCGCGCCGTTGTCGGCCGCGCTGGAGCGCCAGCACGGCATCTTCTCCAGGCTGTACGTCAACATGATCCGCGCCGGCGAAGCGGGCGGCAGTCTGCATGACACGCTGCAGCGGCTGGCCGATTACCTGGAGCGCAGCCGCGCCCTGAAGGGTCGCGTGGTCAACGCGCTGATCTACCCGGTCATCCTCATCGTCGTGGTGGGCCTGGCGCTGCTGTTCCTGCTGGGCTACGTGGTGCCGCAGTTCGCGCAGATGTACGAGAGCCTGGACGTCGCGCTGCCATGGTTCACCCGCGGCGTGCTGTGGCTGGGCCTGTTCGTGCGCGACTGGTGGTTCATCCTGGTCGCAGTGCCTGCGCTGGCATTGCTCTGGTTCGACCGCCGCCGTCGCGATCCGGCGTTCCGTGACCGTTTCGACGCCTGGTTGCTGGGCCGCCCCTTTGCTGGGCTGCTCATCGCGCGGCTGGAAACCGCGCGCCTGGCCCGTACGCTGGGCACGCTGCTGAAGAACGGCGTGCCGCTGCTGAATGCGCTGGGCATCGCCCGCAACGTGCTGGGCAACCGCGCCCTGGCGGCCGATGTCGAAGCAGCCGCGGAGGACGTCAAGAACGGCCACGGCCTGTCTTCGTCGCTGGGCAAGGGCAAGCGGTTCCCACGGCTGGCCCTGCAGATGATCCAGGTGGGCGAGGAGTCCGGCGCGCTGGACACCATGCTGCTGAAGACGGCGGATACGTTCGAGGGCGAAACGGCGCAGATCCTGGACCGCATGCTGGCCGCGCTTACCCCCATCATCACGCTGGTACTGGCGGCGGTGGTGGGGCTGGTGATCATCGCCGTGCTCGTGCCGCTTTACGACCTGACCAGCGCCATGGGCTGACGCGCATCGCACGACCGGTTCAGACACACTTCTCCACACTACCGCCATCCCAAGAAGGATCCCGACGATGCGCCTGTCCCGCCACCTGACCCGTTCCCCTTCGCCCTCTTCGCAGAGTGGCATGAGCCTGCTGGAAATCATCATCGTCATCGTGCTGATTGGTGCCGTGCTGACCCTGGTGGGCAGCCGGGTACTGGGCGGTGCGGATCGCGGCAAGGCCAACCTGGCCAAGTCGCAGATCCAGACGCTGGCCGGCAAGGTGGAGAACTACCAGCTGGATACGGGCAGCCTGCCGGGTCGTCTCGAAGACCTGGTGACCCAGCCCGGCAATGCCGCCGGCTGGCTGGGCCCGTACGCGAAGTCGGCCGAGCTGAAGGATCCGTGGGGCCACGACATCCAGTACCGGGCGCCAGGCGAAGCCGGCCCCTTCGATCTGTCCAGCCTGGGCAAGGATGGCAAGGCGGGTGGCGAAAGCTACGACGCGGACATCGTCTACGAGTGATGGCGATGCACGCCGTCCTTCCGTCGCGCCGGTAAGGAAAGCCAGCCGTGCGTGCGGTCATTCCGGCCAAGGGATGTTTCCGTCCTGATCCGCCGCGCTTGCCACGGAGGCAGCGCGGTGTCTCGTTGCTGGAAATGCTGCTGGTCGTAGCGCTGATCGCGGTGGCGGCGACGTTGTCGGCGATGGTGCTGACCGGTGGGCTGGATGGCATGCGCCTGCGTTCCGAAACGAAGGAGATCGCCGCGCAATTGCGCTACACGCGTGCGCAGGCCATCGCCACTGGGCAACCGCAGCGGTTCGTCATCGATCCCCGCGCGCATCGCTGGCAGGCCCCGAACGGCCGCGACGGCCGCATTCCCGAAACCCTGTCGGTGAAGTTCACCGGCGCACGCCAGGCGCAGGCCCGCGCAGGCGAGGGCGCCATCCTGTTTTTCCACGACGGCGGGTCTACGGGCGGGCGCATCACGCTGGGTGCCAAGCAGGCCGAGTGGATGGTCGACGTGACCTGGCTGACCGGCGAAGTGCGCGTCTTCCGTGGCCCGCAGGGCGCTGCGCAATGAGCGCACGGGCATCGCGCGGTCAACGCGGCTTCACGCTGATCGAAGTGATCGTTGCGTTCGCATTGCTGGCGCTGGCGTTGACCTTGCTGCTGGGTTCTCTGTCGGGCGCGACCCGCCAGGTGCGGCAGGCCCAGGACAGCACGCGCGCCACGCTGCACGCGCAGTCACTGCTGGCGCAACTGGGCACGGGCGAAGCCCTGCAGCCGGGACGGACGGAAGGCCGCTTCGACGGTGGCCGTTACGAGTGGGTACTGCAGGTGGCGCCGTACGCCGATCCTCTGGCCGCGCGCGCGCTGCGGGATGCAACGGCCCCCCAGCTGATGGACGTGCAGTTGGACGTGCGCTGGGGCGAACGTGCCGCGCAATCCCTGCGCTGGCGCACGCTGCGCCTTGCTCCCCGCGACATCAACCAGGCCGCGCCATGAAGTCGCGCGCATCGGGCTTCACGCTGATCGAGGTGCTGCTGGCGACGGTGCTGCTGGCGGCGGGCTTGGCGCTGGCGTTCGCCACGCTGCGCTCCTCCACCGCGCTGGTGGGACGTGGCGAGTCCATGGCCCAGCGCAACGAACACATGCGCGCGGTGCAGGGTTACCTGCGCGCGCGGCTGTCGATGGCGCAACCGATCGTCTTCGCCACCGACCGCGCCACGCTGCAGCAGGCCCGTTTCATCGGGTCGCCGCAGCGCATGCGCTTCGTCGCGGACCTGCCGGATTACCTGGGATATGGCGGACCTTACCTGCATGACGTCAGCGCCGACGAGCGCGGGCGGCTGCAGGTGGCTTTCACCGTGGCCCGCCCGGACCAGTCGCTGGACGACCTGGAGAACGCGACACGCGAACTGCGCCCCGAACGCCTGGCCGATGGCTTGCGCGCGGTGCGTTTCCGCTACCGCGGGCTCGACGAGGAGAATCGCCTGGGTGAGTGGCAGGACCGCTGGGAAACCGCCGAACTGCTGCCGCTGCAGGTCAAGGTGGAAGTGCAGGGTGCCGACGGTACGCGCTGGCCTGACCTGGTGGTGACCCTGGCCCGCAGCGAGGGCGGGGCGGGTGGCGGACTGCTGCCGCCGGGGGGTGCGTTGTGAACCGTCATCGCGGTGCGGCGCTGTTGCTGGTGCTGTGGCTGATCGCGCTGCTGACGGCGTTGATCGGTGCCTTCGCGCTGACCTCCCGCATGGAAGCATTGCAGGGGCGCGTGGCCAGCCGCGGCGCCATCGCACAGGAAGTGGCGCGTGCCGGCATGGAATACGCGCTGGTCCGCGTGAGCGACCAGAATCCCGAGACGCGCTGGTTGCCCAACGGCCGCCTCTACCGGTGGACATTCGATGGCAGCGAGGTGCAGGTGCGCATCATCGACGAAACCGGCAAGGTCGATCTGAACCAGGCGGACATGCCCCTGCTCGCGCGCCTGCTGCAGGCGGTCGGCGCGCCACCGGAGTCCAGCGAGCAGCTGGCGGCCGCCATCGTCGACTGGCGGGATGGCGATGCGCTCAGTCAACCCGTCGGGGGCGCGGAGGATGACGACTACGCGGCGGCGGGCCGCGATTACGGTGCCAAGGATGCGCCGTTCGAAACCCTGGCCGAAATCGAGCAGGTGCTGGGAATGACACCGGAACTGTACGCGGCGGTATCTCCGCACCTCACGCTCTATTCGGGTCGCGCGCAACCCGATGCCACCTATGCGACGGCCCCCGTGCTGGTCGCGATGGGCATGGATGCCGAGGCATGGATCGGCCAGCGCAATGCGGCCGGGGTGGCCGGCGCCTCGCAACTCGTCGGTGCCGGCAGCGGCACGTATAGTATCGAGAGCCGTGCACGCCTGGCCGATGGCCGCCAGGCGGCCATCAGCACCGTGGTGCGCGCAGGCGCCAGCCCGGTACCGGGTTCGGCCTATACCTTGTTGCGCTGGGAGGAGGGAGCGTCACCACAATGAGCAGCATGCGCGACAGCCTGCAGCATTTCCGTGCGCGCCTGGGACCCGGGCCACGCAGCTTCCTGGCGTGGTGGTCGCAGGCGCTGGCCAGCTGGCTGCCCGCCCGTTGGCGCGTGCTGCTGGGGCTGACGCGTGATCGCCTGCTGTTCCAGCGCGAGGGCGACGAACTGCGGATGTCCTGGCAGGAAGGCGTGCAGCGCCATCCGCTGGCCATGCTGCCCGACAGCATCACCGGCACCGACCTGCGTGCCCTGCTCAGTCCGCGCCTGGCCGACCTGCCGCGCTGGTGGCTGGTGCCGGCCGGTGCGGTGCTGCGCCGTCGCCTGCTGTTGCCGGCCGCTGCAGCGGAACGGCTGCGCGACGTGGTGCGTTTCGAAATCGACCGGCAGACACCGTTCCGCGCCGAGGATGTCTGCTTCGATGCGCGCGTGATCCGTCGCCGCGAAGACGGACAGCTGGATGCCGAACTGGTGGCGGTGCCCCGTGCCGGCTTCGACGCGGGCCTGGCGCAACTGGGTGCACTGGTTCCCGAACTAGCCGGTGCGGACGTCGCCGATGCCGATGGCCTGCCGCTGGGCGTGAACCTGTTGCCGGTCGAGGCGCGCGCGTCGCGGCAGGCGTCGCGCCGTGGCCTGCACCTGGCGCTGGCGGCGGTGGCACTGGTCTCGCTGGTGCTGGGCGCCTGGCTGATCCTGGACAACCGCCGCGCGGCGGCCGACGTGTTCGCCGCGCAGGTCGCCAGCCAGGCCGAGCAGGCGCGCCGTGTGTCGACGCAGCGGCAACAACTGGTGGATCTGGTGGCCGGCGCCACGGCCCTGAACAAGGCGCGGGCCGACCGGCCCACCACGGTGGAAGTGATCGATGAAGTGACCCGCCGCCTGCCGGACAGCACCTATCTTGAAAAACTCTCCATCGAAGGCGACCGGCTGATGCTGATCGGCTTCAGCCCCGAAGCGTCCGGGCTGGTGGCCAAGCTGGAAGGGTCGCCGCTGTGGCGCAGTCCCGCGCTGAGTGGCGCGGTGCAGCCCGATCCGCGTACCCGTCTTGACCGCTTCACGCTGACCGCCGAACTGGTGGGCAGCCAGAAAGCGCCCGCTCCCGCGCCCGCCGCCAACCCGGGAGACGCCAATGGCGCCGGCCGTGACTGACCGCGACCGCTGGCTAGCGCTGGGCCTGCTGCTGCTGGCCTTGCTGCTGGGCTATGGCGTGCTGGTCCATCCGTGGTGGACCGCGCCGTTGCTGGACGTGAACGCGCGTATCGGCGAACTGCGCGAGCGCGAGCTGCGCATCCGCATGCAGTTGCAGCAGGCCCCGCAGGTGAAGCGCGAGCTCGATGCCGCACTCGCCCAGCAGGCGCAACGCCCCGGCTTCCTGCCCGAGGCGACGGTCGAACTGGCCACCGCCGGCCTGGTGCAGCGCCTTGAAGCCGTGGTGAAGCAGGCGAGCCCCGGCAACCGCAGTTGCGCCATCGCCAACCAGTCGCCGCTGGCGATGCCGGGACGCGAGCAGTTCCCCCGCATCGTGGTGCAGGTGCGCCTGCGTTGCGGCGTGCCGGAACTGGCCGCGGTGCTGCACCAGATCGAATCGGGCAGCCCGCGCCTGTTCGTCGACAATCTCAACGTGCTGCCCCAGCGCTACGCCTTCCAGGCCAGCGAAAGCGGCAGCGGTGGGCTGGACGTCAACTTCGACCTGTATGGCTACCTGAAGCCGCTCCCCGCCGTCGTGGCGCCCCGGGCACCGGGAGACGACGATGCGCGCTGACGCCTGGACGCCCCGCACCTGGGTACTGCTCGCCGTGGCCGGCTGGGCGGTGCTGGTGGCATTGCTGGCGGTGTTCGGCCTGGGTGGACGCATCACGCCGCTGCCGGCCGACCCCGCGCTCGTGCAGGCGCTGCCGAGGTTGCCGGCCATGCCCGCCGAGCGTCTCGGGCCGCTGCCGCAGTACGCCGAGATCGGTGGTCGCACGCTGTTCTCCGAGAATCGCCAACCGCAGCCGTTCTTCATCTCCGGCGAAGGCGAGGCCGCGGCGCCCGGGTTCGACATGGTGCTCAGCAGCGTGATGATCACGCCGCGCCTGCAGCTGGCGATCGTGCAGCCGGTGGCCGGTGGCGAAGGGCTGCGGGTGAAGATGGGCGAGGAACCGAACGGATTCCCCGGCTGGCGCCTGGTGGAACTGGAGGCGCGGCGTGCGGTGTTCGAGGGGCCAGAAGGCCGCCGCGAACTGTCGCTGCGGGTGTTCGACGGCACCGGCGGGGCACCGCCGACGCCGATGACGGCCGGTACCCCGGGTGGCGTTCCCAGCCCGGTCCCGCTGCAGGTGCCGCCCGCCGCCGGTGTCGCGCCTGCCCGCAGCACGGGCGGCAACAGTCCGGCCGGGGTCATGCCCACCACCGCGTCGCCGCCGATGCCGGCGCCCGCGCCTGCAAGCCCGGCCCGACCCGCCAGCCAGCCGATGCCGGCGGCCACCACCGACGCGCCGGTCCAGACCACCGAACAGCAGATGGACGCCATCCGCCAACGCATCGAGGCGCGGCGCGCGCAGATGCGGCAGCAGGACAAGGCCACCCCCACACCGCCGCCGGCACCGTCCGGCAAGACACAGTAGAGTGCCGGCATGACGTTACGCGTGATCCTGATTTCCCTCTGCCTGGGCCTGCTGGCCGGTTGCGCCAGCACGCCGCCGACGCCGGAAATGCGCCGGGGCGAAGCCGCCGCGCCCGGCACCGCCGCCCCCGGCAGCGCGCAGACCACGCCGCTGCAGTCGCCTGAGCTGCCCGAATCCGGTCCCCAGGCCGTGATCCGCCGCGGTACTGGCCAGATGATCAACCGGGGCGCCGCCTCCGCGCCGCCCCCGTCGCTGGCGGGCGCGAGCAGTGGCGCCGCCACCTTCAACTTCGAAGGCGAATCGGTGCACGCCGTGGTCAAGGCGATCCTCGGCGACATGCTGGGGCAGAACTACGTCATCGCGCCCGGTGTGCAGGGCACGGTGACGCTGGGCACGCCCAAGCCGGTCTCGCCGGCCGAGGCGATGAGCCTGCTGGAGATGGTGCTGGGCTGGAACAACGCCCGCCTGATCTATACCGGTGGCCGCTACAACATCGTGCCCGCCGACCAGGCGTTGGCCGGCGCGGTGGCGCCGCGTACCGGCGCACCTGCCAATGCGCGCGGCTACGAGGTGCGCGTGGTGCCGCTGCGCTTCATTTCCGCCGCGGAAATGAAGAAGGTGCTGGAACCGTATGCGCGCCCGAACGCCATCGTCGGCATCGACGGCTCGCGCAACCTCATCACCCTGGCGGGCAGCCGCAGCGAGCTGGAGAACTACCTGCGCACGGTCGAGATCTTCGACGTGGACTGGCTGGCCGGCATGTCGGTGGGCGTGTTCCCGCTGGAAACCAGCCGTGCCAGCAAGGTCGTCGCCGACCTGGAAAAGGTCTTCGGCGAGAACAGCAAGACCCCCAGCGCCGGCATGTTCCGCTTCCTGCCGCTGGAAGGCGCCAATGCGGTGATGGTGATCACGCCGCAGGCGGCCTACCTGGACGACATCCAGGACTGGCTGGAGCGCATGGACAGCGCCGGCGAGGGCGCACGCCTGTTCTCGTACGAACTGAAGTACATCAAGGCCAGGGAACTGGCCGAGCGCTTGGCGGAAGTGTTCGGCGCGGGCAGCAGTGGCGGCGCCGGCGGCGACCGCTCCACCGGCGGGCCCGGCAATGTGTCGCTGATGCCGGGTACCGATCCGGTGCAGATCAACGATGGCGGCCTCAACAACAGCGGCGGCAGCGTGGACTTCGGTGGCACCGGTGGTTCGTCCGGCGGCAGCGGTGGCGGCTTGGGCAGCGGCAGCCTCTCGCTCAACCAGCGCGACGACGGCAACGCCAGCGTCACGCTGGAAGTGGACGGCGACCGGGTCGGCGTGGCGGCGGTGGAGGAAACCAACACCCTGCTGGTGCGTTCGAGCGGCACGGCGTGGAAGTCGATCAAGGACGTCATCGAGAAGCTCGACGTGATGCCCATGCAGGTGCACATCGAAGCCCAGGTGGCGGAGGTCTCGCTGACCGGCGACCTGAGCTATGGCGTCAACTGGTACCTCGAGCGCGCGATGACGGACAACGGACTGGGTCCGTTCGCCGGCCCGGATGCAGGTGGTCCCAGCCGGTGGAGCACGCTGGCGGGCAGCATCGGCGGCGTTAGCGGGGCGGGCGGTGTCTGGACGCTGGTCAAGAACGACGCGGCCGCGGTGATTACGGCGCTGGATGAAGTCAGCGATGTGCGCCTGCTGCAGACGCCTTCCGTGTTCGTCCGCAACAATGCCGAGGCCACGTTGAATGTCGGCAGCCGGATTCCGATCTCGTCCGTGACCGTCAATCCGGGCCTGGGCACCGACAACACCTTCAGCCAGGTGCAGTACCTGGATACCGGTGTGATCCTCAAGGTGCGGCCACGCGTCACGCGTGACGGCATGGTGTTCCTGGACATCGTGCAGGAAGTCAGTTCGCCCGGCAGCGAGCCGGACGCCAATGGCAACGTGCGCATCAACACGCGCCGCCTGAAGACCGAAGCGGCCGTGGAAGCCGGCCAGACCGTGATGCTGGCGGGCCTGATCAGCGACAGCGCGACGGAGGGCTCCGCGGGCATCCCCGGGCTCAGCCGCCTGCCCATCATCGGCGCGCTGTTCGGCAGGAAGACGAACAACACCGAGCGCAGCGAAGTGATCGTGCTGATCACGCCGACCATCGTCCGCAACCCGCAGGAAGCCCGCGACCTGACCGACGAATACGGCCAGCGTTTCCGTGCCCTGGATCCGCTCTACGCACCGCCCAAGCAGTGACCCCGTCCCCGGCATCTCCGCTGCCGATCGTGCTGCTGCCGGTGGGCGCCGATGACGATGCGCTGGACGCCTGCCTGGGCGCGCTGGATGCCGGCACGCCCGACGGCACGCGCGTGTGGCTGGCCGACGATGCGCAGGCCGGTCCGCGCGGCCTGGCGATCATCGAGCGCTGGCTGACGCGCACGCGGCTGCAGGCCGACTACACACGGCGTCCGCGCATGCTGGGCGAAGTCGCCCATGTCGACCAGATGCTGGCCGCCTGCGGCAACAGCGATGTGGTGCTGCTGGCGCCGGATGCACAGCCGCTTCCGGGTTGGCTGCAGCAGCTGTCGGCCTGCCTTGCGCGCGACGCGGCCATCGCCACCGCCACCCCGTGGTGCAACGCCGGCGAATCCGCCGCATGGCCGCGCCTCGGCGAAGTGGCCGCGCCGCCACAGGACGCCGAGCGCACCGCGCAGGCATGCGCGGCGATGCCGCCGCTGCATCCCGAACTTCCCGCCGCGGTTGCCCACGCCGTCGCCATCCGCGGCAGCGCGCGCCAGCGCGTGGGTGGGCTGGATGCCAGCAGCTATGGTTCCTGGTATGCCGCACTGATCGACCTGTCGCTGCGGCTGGCCGGACTGGGCTGGCGCAACGTGCTGTGCGAGACGGCATTCGTCGCGCGCGGCGGTGAGGGCCGCCCCGCGGACGGCGACATGGACACGCTCAACGCGCGCTGGCCTGCCTGGTCGCCACGCCTGGCCACCTTCCTGATGGGGGATCCGCTGCGCGCGCCGCGCGAGCGGCTGGCCGCCCTGTATGCCGCCATCGATTCGCCGGAGCGCCAGCGTGACCTCTTCCCCTGAGCGCGGCGGCATTGCCGTGGTGGTGGTCAGCCACGAAAGCGCCAGCAGCATCGATGACTGCCTGATGCGCCTGCGCGTCGCCAACGATGTGGAAGAGATCCGCGTGGTGGACAACGCCTCGCGCGACGGCACGCTGGAGCTCATCCAGCGCCACGCGTTGCAGGATGCACGGGTCAGGTTCATCGCCAACCCCGACAACCCGGGTTTCGCGGTGGGCTGCAACCAGGGCGCACGCGACAGTGCCGCGCCATGGCTCGCCTTCGTCAATCCCGACCTGATGGTGGAAGCCGACACGCTGTCGCGTCTGCGCGCGCATGCCGCCAGCCTGCGCGGGGATGCGCTGCTGGGCGTGGACCTGGTCGGCGAGGACGGCGTGCGGGATGTGGCGGCGCGGCGGCGCGATCCCGATTTCGCCGCCATGCTGTCTTCCCCCGCGGCGGCCTCACGCCTGGGCGTACCGGTGCAGGAAGATGTCGTGCTGCAACCGGTCGACGTGGTGTCGGGGGCGCTGATGCTGACCTCACGCGGGCTGTTCGAACGGCTGCGTGGATTCGACGAAGGCTATCGCCTGCATGCCGAAGACATGGACCTGTGCCGTCGCGCACGCGAGGCCGGTGCCACCGTCGCCGTGGCCAACGACATCCGCGTGCTGCACCTGCGTGGCGTTTCCAGCCGTGCGCGGCCCGTTTTCGTCGAGTGGCACAAGCATCGCGGCCTGTGGCGCTACTTCCGCAGGTTCGAGTCCGCACGGCGAAGCACGATGACCCGGCTGGGCGTGTTCTGTGCCATCTGGATGCATTTCGGCGCGGTGTGGGCGCGCACGCTGCTGGGGCGTCGCTGAGGCGGGCTCAGCCTTCGCTGATCTGGTGGCCGTGCGCGCGCAACGCCGCCAATGCCGCCGCCAGTGCGTCGTCCTGCACCAGCACGTAATCGGTATTGAAGGTGGACAGGGCGAAGATGCCCACGCCGGCGTCCGCCAGCGGCTGCAGCACCGCCAGCAGGATGCCGGTCAGTTCGAACGCGAACGGGCCCTGAAGCTTCAACGCACGCCACCCGCGCTGGCTGCGTACCTCGACGGGCACGCAGGTTTCCTCGCAGACCAGCGACAGTTCATCGGCCGCCCAGCTGGCATGGCGAAGGCCCTTGGAGGGCCACCATGCCGGCAGCGCCGCATCGGCTTCCAGTTGCACCACGGCGTAGCGGAGCGGCAGCAACCGCATCGACAGGATGGGACGGTGGGAGGGGCGGGTCATCCCGCGCGTCCGTTCCACCAGAACAGCAGGTTGATCGCCACCACTATTACCAGCGTGTAGATGAGCGACAGCGGACCGCCCACCCGCCACAACTGGCGCGAGGTGTAGTTGGCGGGTCCGACGATCATCGAGATCACCGGGTTGGAGGCCGTCATCAGGTTGTTGGATGCGGACAGCGCCACGATCAACGCGAAGGCGGTGGGATTGCCGCCGGCCGCCAGCGCCAAGTTGATCGCCATGGGCACCATCACGATGGTGGCGCCCACGTGGCTGATCACCAGCGAGAACGCCGTGGTCAGCAGCGCGATGGCGATTTCCAGTGCCCAGATGGGAATGCCGTCGGGCAGGCGCTCGACGGTATGTCCAGCGACCCACGCCGCCGCGCCGCTGCTGTCCATCGCCCAGCCCAGCGGGATCAGGCCGGCCATCAGGAAGACGGTCTTCCAGTTGATCGCCCCATAGGCTTCGTCCATGCGCAGCACGCCGGTCAGCAGCATGCCGGCCACGCCGGTCATCAGCGTCAATGCCACCGGCAGCTTGGAGGTGAGGGCGATGAGGATGGTGATGGCGAAGATCGTCATCGCGATCTTGAACTTGTGCGGGCGCTGCTCGCCTTTCGGGTAGTCGGTCACCACCACGAAGTCGCGGCTTTCCGCCGCCTGGCCCAGGTCCTGCCAGATGCTGTGGAACACCAGCATGTCGCCGGCGCGCAGCTTCTCCTCGCGCACGTTGTCGCGGATGACCTTCTTGTCGCGGTTGATCGCCAGCAGGCTGATGCCGTTCTGCTTGCGCAGCCGCATCTCGCGCGCGGTCTTGCCGATGAACTTCGACGTGGGTGGCACCACGGCTTCGGAAATGCCGGCGCGGCTGGGATTGAACAGGTCGCCGAAGTGGCGCAGGCGCGAGGACATCCGCAGGAAATGGTTCTGCGCGAAGTCGGACACTTCCTGCCGCGGGCCCATCACGCCCAGCACGCTGCCCACCCAGATGCGCATGTCCGCCGGCGGCGCCAGCCGGGTATCGTTGCCGGTCTGCAGTGCCAGCATCAGCGGGGCGTCATGCATCGCTTCGGCTTCGCCCAGCGACATGCCCACCAGCGGGCTCTCGGCGCTGACGACGAGTTCGAACACGTCGCCTTCGATGCCGTAGGTGTTGGCGAAATAGCTTTCCGTGCGCGCCGGCGTCACCGCACCATCGCTGTCCGGCGTGTCTTCCTTCAGCTTGCGGTCGCCGTAGAAGCGGAAGTACAGCAGGGACGCCACCACCAGCGCCAGTCCGACCGGCGCCGGCGCGAACATGCGCAGGGGCTCCAGCGTGGCCATGCCCGACGGCAGGTTGTTGTTGGCCGACACCAGCAGGTCGTTCAACAGGATCAGCGGCGAGTTGCCGACCATGGTGAACGCGCCGCCCATGACGATGGCGGCGGCGATGGGCAGCAACAGGCGCTGCAGCGACAACCCGGTGCGCGACGACAGCCGCGAGGCGACCGGCATGAACAGCGCCATCACCGACGGGTTCTGCATGAACGAGGAATTGAGGCTGGCGATGGCGGTGGTCATCAGCAGCAGCCGCTGCTCGATGCCATGCCCTCGGCGCAGCAGCCACGAGGCGAGACGGTTCAGCGCGCCGGTGCGGTCTAGGCCGGCGCCCAGGATCATGGTGGCGATGATGCTCATCACCGCGTTGCCGGAGAAACCGCCGAAGATCTCTTCCGGTGCGATCAGCCCGGTGATGCCCAGCACCACCAGCACCACCAGGGCCACCAGGTCGGCGCGGATGCGTTCGAACAGGAACATCGCCATCGTGAAGCCGACCAGCCCGAGGACGAGCTTCATGTCGTTGGTCAGCGTCAGCGCGTTTTCCATGTCGCGGTCGGTTTCCTGGTGCGTGCTTCGGTGCTACTCGCGGTCGTACAGAAGATCCCACACGCCATGGCCGAGCTTCTGGCCGCGCGTCTCGAAATGGGTCTGCGGCCGCCAGGGCGGGCGGGGCACGCTGCCGCGTGGGCCGGCGCGGTTGCGCAGGCTCGGCGTGGCATCGAGCACGTCCCACATGTGCTCGGCATAGTCCTGCCAGTCGGTCGCCGCGTGCAAGCGCCCGCCGCTGCGCAGCTTGCGCACGAGCAGCGCGGCGAATTCCGGCTGGATCAGCCGGCGCTTGTTGTGGCGCTTCTTGTGCCAGGGATCCGGGAAGTAGATGCGGACTTCGTCCAGTGCGCCGTCCGCGACCTCGTGCTGGAGCACCTCCACCGCGTCGTGGTGGTAGATGCGCACATGGTCGCTGCCGTCTTCGGCCAGCGCGTTCAACAGCCGGCCCACGCCGGGGGCATGCACTTCCAGGCCGATATAGTCACGCGCGTCGTCGTTGGCGGCGGCGAAGCGCAGGGCCTCGCCGTTGCCGAAGCCGATTTCCAGCACGCGCGGCGCCCGGCGGCCGAATACCGCATCGTAATCGCGTGGCTGGCCGGTGTAGTCCAGGCCGAAGCGTGGCCACTGGGTATCGAACGCCCGCTGCTGCGCTTCGGTGAAGCGGCCCTGGCGCAGCACGAAGCTGCGCACCTGCCGGCGGCCTTCCTCCACCGTGAAAGGCTTGGGTGGGGTCTTGGCGCCGGAACTGGAGAACGGGTCCGTCATCGGGTCAGCCGATCAGCCCGTCGATCGGGCTGGAGGCCGAGGCGTTGCGCTTGCGCGGGATGCGGCCGGCCAGGAACGCTTCGCGGCCGGCTTCCACGGCCTTCTTCATGGCGCTGGCCATGAGCACGGGATGCCGGGCGCCGGCGATGGCGGTATTCATCAGCACGCCGTCACAGCCCAGCTCCATCGCGATGGCGGCATCGGACGCGGTGCCCACGCCGGCATCGACCAGCACCGGCACCTTGGCGTTCTCGATGATTTCCAGCAGGTTGTACTTGTTCTGGATGCCCAGGCCGGAGCCGATCGGCGCGGCCAGCGGCATCACCGCCACGCAGCCGATCTCTTCCAGACGGCGCGCCAGGATGGGGTCGTCGCTGGTGTAGACCATCACCTGGAAACCGTCCGCCACCAGCTTTTCGGCGGCGGTCAGGGTCTGCACCACGTCGGGATACAGGGTCTTCTGGTCGCCCAGCACTTCCAGTTTCACCAGGGTGTGGCCATCGAGCAACTCGCGGGCCAGTCGGCAGGTGCGCACCGCGTCGTCGGCGGTGTAGCAGCCAGCGGTGTTGGGCAGCAGGGTGTAGCGGTCCGGCGGCAGCACGTCGAGCAGGTTGGGCTCGTTCGGCGACTGGCCCAGGTTGGTGCGGCGGATGGCCACGGTGACGATCTCGGCGCCCGCGGCCTCGGTGGCCAGGCGGGTCTCCTCGAAATCCTTGAACTTGCCGGTGCCGGTCAGGAGGCGGGAACGGTAGGTCTTGCCCGCAATCACCAGCGGGTCGGTCGGGATGGAATTGGACATGCGGCGATTATCGCCGATGTTGGCGAAGGCGGGGCCGCGAATCGCGCACCCGGGCGCGCTCAACCACCGCCCAGCGCATGCACGATTTCCACGCGGTCGCCCGGATGAAGGGCCTGCGTGGCGTGCTGGCTGCGGGGAACGATGTCGCCATTGACCTCGACGGCCACGCGGCGCTCGGCCAGCCCTTCCTGCAGCAGCAGCGTGGCGATGGTGCTGCCGGCCGGCAGCGGGCGGGTCTGCCCGTTCAACTGGATGTCCATGCCGCCATTGTCGCGCATGGGCAGGGGTCAGGCGTAGACGGGGCCGGTACATGCCGCATTGCAGCGTGTGTGCCGGCCGGCTTGGTGGAACGATGCGCGCCATGCGCAGCCGTACGGGAGAGACGGCGTGCAGCCCATCCACTTCTTATCTGCCCCGGAGATTGCATGAACCGTTCCTCTTCGCCTGTCCGCTCGTTGCTGGCCGTTGCGCTGGCGCTGGCGGCGGCCCCCGCGCTTGCGCAGGAAGCCAATTACTCGCAGACCGTGTTCTTCGGCGACAGCCTGACCGACTCCGGCCACTTCCGTCCGGCGCTGATCCAGGCGGTGGGCCCCAACGGCGCGCTGCTGGGCCGCTTCACCACCAATCCGGGGCTGGTCTGGTCCGAGTACATGGCCGAGTACTACGGCACGGCGGCGCTGAGCGCCAACCAGGGTGGTACCAACTATGCGGTGGGCGGTGCGCGCGTGGGCACCAACAGTGCCGGCGCGCTAGGTGCCATCCCGGCCCTGACCACGCAGGTGAACAGTTATCTGGCGGCCAACGGCGGCCGCGCGGATTCCCGCGCGCTCTATACGGTGTGGGGCGGGGCGAACGACCTGTTCGCCGTGGTCGGCGGGGCGCCCGCGCAGGCGACCATCACCAACGCGGTGACCGCGCAGGTCGGTATTGTCGGCACGCTGCAGACGGCGGGGGCGCGCTACATCCTGGTGCCGACCGTGCCGGACCTGGGCGCGACGCCGCAGTTCCGCGCGCAAGGCGCGGTGGGCATGGCCACCGGCACGCAGCTGTCGACCACGTACAACACGGCCCTGTTCGGCGCACTCAACGGCGCCGGCCTGCGGGTGATTCCGCTGGACACTTTCAGCCTGCTGCGCGAGATCATCGCCAGCCCGGCCGAGTACGGGTTCGGCAACGTCACCGGTACCGCCTGCAATCCGCAGATCACCGCGTCGTCCGTGACCTGCAGCCCGCTGAACTACGTCACGCCGAATGCGCCGGACACCTATGCGTTCGCCGATGGCGTGCACCCGTCGTCGAAGGCGCACAGCATCCTGGCCGATTACGCCGTGTCGATGCTGGAAGGGCCGCGCCAGATCGCGCTGCTTCCCTACACCGCGTCGGTGATCGGTCGCGGCCGTGCCGATCGCGTCGCCTCCCATGTCGACGGCAAGCCTGAGGCCGACGGCATGCGCTGGTGGGGCGACGTGCGCGGCGACTTCCTGCGCTACGGGCACGGTGACCTGTACGACGGCGCCAGCCCGGCCGGCACGTTCGGCGTGGACTGGTCGCGAGGCTCGATGGTGTTCGGTGCGTTCGGTGGCTATGGCCGCGGCAGCTACGACTTCGGGCTGCGCGGCGGCAGCTTCGACCAGTCCGACGCCACGCTGGGCGGTTTCGTGGGCTGGTACGGCGACAGCCTGTGGGCCAATGCGCAGGTGAGCTACAGCTGGCTTGCCTACGACGTGGACCGCGAGGTCGTGCTGGGCGACGTGGTCCGTCGCCACAGCGGTTCCCCGGACGGCACCAACCTAAGTGTCGGCGCCAGCGCCGGTTACGAGTTCGGCGAAGGCGCTTTCCGCCATGGCCCGGTGGTCAGCATCCTGTCGCAGACGATCGAGATGGACGGTTACAGCGAGAGCAATGTCAGCTCCACCGCGCTGGCGTATCCGGACCAGGACTTCGATTCGCTGATCGGCAGCGCCGGCTGGCAGGTGAGCTACGCCATCAACGACCACCTGAAACCCTACGGCCGCCTGACGGTGGACCGCGAGTTCGAAGACCCGGCCGACGAAGTATTCGCGCAGTCGCTGTCGCTGCCGGGCACCCTGCCGTATGCGGTACCGGGCCTGGAAACCGACGACAGTTACGGCACCCTGCTGATGGGTGCACGCACCAGGCTGTTCGGCCTGGATGCCGACCTGGGCGTGAACACCACGGTCAACCAGGCGGGCGGTACCAACACCACGGCGTTCATGACCCTCAGCGGCAGCTTCTGATCGCCGCGGGCGGGCGGCGCCGTATTCCGGCGCCGCATTGCCTTGCCGGTCCCGCCCGGCATAGACTTCCCGCACTCCGCGGGTGTAGCTCAATGGTAGAGCTGTAGCTTCCCAAGCTACTGACGAGGGTTCGATTCCCTTCACCCGCTCCACGCCCCTCCCCCTCGCCACATTCTCGCCGCGCCCGCCTGTCACGGTGGTTTCGCGCGTACGTGTCATGCTGTCGCACGACCTCTTTCCCGCATGCCCATGAAGCTCGCCATCCTGTCGCGCAACAGCAAGCTGTACTCGACCCGGCGGCTGATCGAAGCCGCCCGCCAGCGCGGCCACACGGTGCGCGTGCTGGATCCGCTGCGCTGCTACATGCGCATCGCGTCGACCGGCTTCCAGCTGCGGTACAAGGGACGGCCGATCGCCGGGTACGACGCGGTCATCCCGCGCATCGGCGCGTCCATCACGCGCTACGGCACCGCGGTGCTGCGCCAGTTCGAACTGATGGGGACCTATACCCCCAATCCGTCCGACGCCATCCTGCGCGCGCGCGACAAGCTGCGTGCACACCAGCTACTCGCGGCGCAGGGCATCGACCTGCCGGTGACGGTGTTCGGCGACAACCCGGACGACACCCAGGACCTGCTGTCGATGCTGGGCCCTCCGCCGCACGTGATCAAGTTGAACGAGGGCGCGCAGGGCGCGGGCGTGATGCTGACCGAAAAGCCCTCCGCCTCGCGCAGCGTGGTCGAAGCCCTGCGTGGGCTCTACGCCAGCTTCGTGGTCCAGGAATTCATCGCCGAGGCGGATGGGGCCGACCTGCGCTGCTTCGTGGTGGGGGACGAGGTGGTCGCCTCCATGCGCCGGCAGGCACCGGAGGGCGACTTCCGCTCCAACCTCCACCGGGGCGGTACCGCGCTGAAAGCGGTGGCCACCGAAGAGGAAAAGGCGGTCGCGATCCGGGCTGCCCGGGTGCTGGGCCTGGGGATCGCGGGGGTGGACCTCATCCGCTCCCAGCGCGGCCCGCTGGTGCTGGAGGTCAATTCCACCCCCGGCCTGGAAGGCATCGAAGGGGTCTGCGAGGTGGACGTGGCCGGCAGCATCGTCGCCTACCTGACGCGTGCCACCCGCTAGCGGCCGGTTCAGGCCCGACGTGACCGGCTGGGCGTTTTCACCTGGAATTAACGCGGCCTTTAACGGGTGTTTAATCGCTGCCCGCGTAGCCTTGTCCGGACCGCAGCTCTGCGTTCCTCCCGGTGATTCATCTGGACAGCACAGGATTACGGTAATCGGGGCATTACTTGGCCCAAGCGGGCGTCCGCCCGCTTGGGCTTTTTCTTGCCGGAACCGGCAGAAGCGTAATCTCCGGTATCTATGCCAGAATCGGGGCGATACCGCTGACCGGCAACCTGCACGCATCGCTGCCCGGAAAGCGTTCCCCCCGCCGCATTCCACTCCTCTAAAGGTGCAAGGATGTACAAACTCGCTTTGACTTCGCTCATGATGTTGGCCTTCGCGGGCACTGCCCACGCCACGATCGATTCGTCCAGCAAGAAGGCCCAGGAACACGCTGCACTGGATGTCACCGGCTCGTTCGCCGAACAGCGGCAGGCCATCGATGCGAGGCTGGCCAATGGCGAGACCTACAGCGAGATCAACCAGGAGGACCGGAAGACGGTGAAGGAAGCCCTGGATCGCATGGCGGCCGTGCTCGAGCAATCGGGTGGCGTGGCCGGCCTCAACGAGGAGCAGAAGGTGCGGGTGTTCAACGACCAGGAAGTGGTCAACACCATCCTCACCCGTGCCGCGGACGACAGCCGCCTGGTCTGCCGCCGCGAGAAGCGCATCGGTTCCAACCGCCCCACGACGCAGTGCATGACCGCCCTGCAGCGCCGGGAGCAGCTCGAGGAAGCCCGCAAGTCCATGACCCAGTCGCAGCGGTCCCAACTCTAAGGCACTCTGATTCATGCGCATCCTTGTAATTGAAGACAACAGCGACATCGCCGCCAACCTGGGCGATTACCTGGAAGAGCGCGGCCATACGGTCGATTTCGCCGCCGATGGCGTGACCGGCCTGCACCTGGCCGTCGTCCACGAGTTCGATGCGATCGTGCTGGACCTCAACCTGCCCGGCATGGACGGGCTGGAAGTCTGCCGCAAGCTGCGCAACGAGGCGCGCAAGCAGACGCCGGTGCTGATGCTGACGGCGCGCGATTCGCTGGACAACAAGCTGGCCGGTTTCGATTCCGGCGCGGATGACTACCTGATCAAGCCGTTCGCGCTGCAGGAAGTGGAAGTGCGCCTCAACGCGCTCTCGCGCCGCGGCAAGGGCGTGCAGACGCGCGTGCTGGAGGTGGGCGAGCTGGAGTACAACCTGGACACGCTGGAAGTGCGTCGCCAGGGCAAGCTGCTGCAGCTCAACCCGACCGCGCTGAAGATCCTGCAGGCGCTGATGGAAGCATCGCCCGCCGTGGTGACGCGCCAGGAACTGGAAACCCGCGTCTGGGGCGAAGAACTGCCCGATTCGGATTCGTTGCGCGTGCACATCCATGGCCTGCGCGCCGTGGTCGACAAGCCCTTCGACAGTCCGTACATCCAGACCCGCCATGGCATCGGATACCGCATCGCCGCACCCGATGCCAGCAGCTGAGTCGTCGAAATCCCGCCGCCACCGCCGCTTCCGGCGGCGGCTGCGCACCCGCATCATCCTGTCGTTCGTGCTGTTGGGCTTTGGCCTGACGCTGCTGCTCGCGTTCTCGGCCAACTGGGTGCGCAATCGGGTCGAAGAGGATCTGGTGGTGGACGCCATCAGCCAGAACATCAGCGAATACCAGCGACGGTATATGGAAAGCGGCGGCCGCCAGCGCGACCTGCGCGTGCAGACGATGCGTGCGTATGCCTTCGCGCCGGACAAGTTCGAGCAGCTGCGAAGTGAGCAGCCAGACTGGTACGAACTGCCGAACGGTATTCATGCATTGTCAGGCACGGACGGCGACGGCTCTCCGTTCTCGTATTGGCTGGCGGTGCAGAAGACACCCGAGGCGTGGTTCTTCCTTGCCTATGACATGACCGAGTCCGCCAAGGGCAAGGACAAGTTCAACCGGGCATTGATCGGCGTGGTCGTGGTCTTCACCGGTATCTCGCTTCTGATCGGCTGGTGGTCGGCCGCGCGCGTGATGAGCCCGGTCTCCGAACTCGCTGCGCGGTTGCGTTCCTACCGCGGCAGCAGCAATCCGCGTCCGCTGGCCCCTCATTTTCCTGAAGACGAAGTCGGCGAGCTGGCAAAGGCGCTGGACGACTACTCCGGTCGCCTGACCGAAGTCGTGCAGCGCGACCGCGAATTCAACGCCGACGTCAGCCACGAGCTGCGCACGCCGCTGGCCATCATCCGTGGTTCCGTCGAGCTGATGCTGTCGCGCCCGGACATGGACGAGAAGACGCGCACGCGGGTGCAACGCATCCAGCGCGCCGAACAGCAGTGCACGGACCTGATCAGCGCGCTGCTGCTGCTCTCGCGCAACGAGCGCGGCCATGGCAATACCGACGTCGCGCGCGTGGTCGAGCAGTTGCTGGATGCCCACCGCGCCACGCTGGGCGGCAAGCCCCTGGTGCTGCGCATGGAAGGCGAGGGCGGTGTGACGGTGGATTCCCCCGAAGCGGCGCTGTCGGTCGCGCTGGGCAACCTGATCGGCAACGCGGTGAAGTACACCAAGGAGGGCGAAGTGGTGGTGCGCCTGTTGTCCGATGCGGTGGAAGTGGTCGATTCCGGCCCCGGCCTGAGCAAGGAGGACGCTGCGCGCCTGTTCGAACGCGGCTATCGCGGTACCCACGCCGGCCACTCGCATGGCGGCGGCATCGGCCTGTCCATCGTCAGCCGCCTGTGCGCGCTCTACGACTGGCAGGTGAGCGTGCGGCCGGGCGAGCCCAAGGGTGTCGTCGCGACGCTGCGCTTCTCGCCACAGCGTGATGTGGCAGTGCCGGATGCCCTGGAGCCCCCTGCATCGCGCACCTGATCGCGCGCGATTGCCGGGTTACAGCACGATCCAGAAGCAGTTGTAGGCGCGGCGTATGCCCAGCGTCGTGTTGGACGGCGTGGCGCTGCTCTTCAGCGTCTGCATCACGCGCAGTCCGACAGGTCGCTGCCGCTGCGAGGTCTGCGGGTAATAGCCGTCGGCGTTGGCATCCACTACCAGCCCGGACTCATCAATGATGGGTGCGGGCTCCGGCCGTATCGGCACGATGTCCACCAGGGGCCGCTGCACGATGGCTTCCAGTCGGTCCAGGATGCGGTTGGCGGAGGCATCGGGAACGCCAGACCACTGATAGACGCCTGCGAGCCGGTTGACGTCCTTGGCATTGATGGCGGCGGTGATCTGGTAGACCAGATCGCTGAGCGTGCGCGAACAGCCGCCCCGGTAGAGCGGGCCCGTCGTGGCCGCGCCCGCGTTGCTGACATCGGGCAGCCGGTTCATCGCGCCGACGTCCTCGCAGGCTTTGTCCGTGTAGACCGTCTCGCCCGACATGGTCGTGCAGCGTTGCACGCCCTGCGCGCGCGCGGACGAGGCGGGCAGGAGCCAGGTGCCGGAAAGAACGCTGGCGGTCAGCAGGAGCAGGAGGAAGCGCATTCCGCCAGCCTACCCGTGGCCACGGCGGAAAGTCAGCGGTCCGCCCGCAGATATGTGCGGGCCGTTCAGTTGCTCATCCGCCGCGTGAAGAGGCCTCGCGGAGAGGCGTCCGGAGGCGTGCGGTTCAGCGTGCTACGTTCAACCGCGACAACACCGCCTGGGTGGGCTTGGCCAGGTTGAGCGTGTAGAAGTGCAGGCCCGGCGCGCCGCCGGCGACCAGGCGTTCGCACAGCCCGGCGACCACGTCGGCGCCGAAATCCCGTACCGCCTCGGCGTCGTCGCCGAACGCCTGCATGCGCTTGCCGATCCAGCGGGGAATCTCCGCACCGCACGCCTCGGAGAAACGCCGCAGCTGGGTGAAATTGGAGATCGGCATGATGCCGGGGATGATCGGGATCTCCACGCCCGCCTTCCTCACCTGGTCGACGAAATGGAAGTAGGCGTCCGGGTTGTAGAAGTACTGGGTGATCGCACCGTCGGCACCCGCATCCACCTTGGCCTTGAAGTGCTTCAGGTCGGTGAGGGCGTCATCAGCCTGCGGGTGGGTTTCCGGGTAGGCGCCCACTTCGATGTGGAAATAGTCGCCATGCTCGCTGCGGATGAACGCGATCAGCTCCGAGGCGTAACGCAGGTCGCCCGTGAACCCCATGCCGGAAGGCAGGTCCCCGCGCAGTGCGACCACACGCCTGCAGCCAAGCGCCCGATAGAGGCGGAGCAGTTCGCGGATTTCCTCGCGGCTTCCGCCCACACAGGACAAGTGCGGGACCGATTCGAACCCATGGTGCTGGTGCAGGTGTCGTACGGTCTCGGAGGTATAGCTCAGCGTCGAACCGCCGGCACCGAAGGTGCAGGACACATAGTCTGGCGCATACACCTTCAGCTTTTCCGCCGTGCGGTCCAGCTGCGCGCGCTGTTCGTCGGTCTTGGGGGGATAGAACTCGAAGCTGATGGCAGGCATGAAGGGGGCCGTTCGGATCGTGGCGGCATTATATCTCTTCATCGGGATGAATGATTATCTGTCGCTGCCGAGCCTGTTCCATGGGCTGGGCTGCCGCCCGCACATGCCGCACGATCCTGTGGCGCAGTGCCCGTGCGGGGTAACCTGTCGGTCGTTTTCTGGCCCGCCATCGCATGACCATCGTCCTCACGCCGTTCGCCCGCACCCGCCTTTTCCCCGCCGACAAGCGCCGCAACGCCATCCAGGACTGCAGCCCGGAGGCCTTCGAACGCCGCCTCAATGAGGAGGCCCCGGTTGAAGTGCTGGAGGGCTACGCGCCGTTTTGTCGCCTGCATGTGCACCGCAACTGGACGTCCACCCGCTGCCTCACCGTGCCGGTCACCGACGACAACCGTCACCAACTGCGTTCGTCATACGAGGCGCGCTCCTCCGACGAGCTGCCGGTGCTGGTGCGCTGGTTCGAAGGTATCGAGCCGCCCGTGGCCGATTACCTGGTCGTCATCGTGTACAGCGCCGCGCAGCTGGCGAAGGAAAATGCGCCCATCGAAGGCGACTGGGGCGTGGTCGGCTGCCTGTACACCGCCACGCCGCACGAGATCCCGATGACGCCCATCACGATGATGCGCAATGCCTTGGGGGTGGAGGAGGGCGGCTCCGGCGTGCCGCTCGATCGCGAGGCCTACCGGCGGAGCGTGGCGTTCTGGGAACGCAATGCCAACTGGCGTCCCTGACGCGCGACACGGGAAGCCATGCATTCACGCGCTGACCATCTACGGCACGGAGGATTTCATTCCAGCGCTGCCAACGCATGGTCCAGCTGCGTCGACGGTGACTCCTCAATGCTGAGCCGGACTACATCGGTCTCCGCGGTGGGTTCCTCCAGCGCGGCAAACTGGCTGTCGAGCAGCGACGCGGGCATGTAGTGGCCGCTGCGCGCGAGCATCCGTGCGGCGATGAGCCGCTTGTCTCCGTGCAGGAACAGGAAGCGCAACGGAACCCCGGTCGCACGCAGCCTGTCGCGGTGACGCCGGCGCAGGCCGGAGAACGCCAGTACCACGCGTTCGCCTGCCGCCGTGCGGCGCTGCAGCTCCAGGGCGATGCGGCGCACCCAGGGTGCCCGCATGCGGTCGGTCAGGGGAAGCCCGCCGGCCATGCGCGCCTTCGCGCCGATGCTGTGGAAATCATCGGCATCCAGGAACGCGGCGGGCCAGGCGTCGGCCAGTGCGTGCGCCAGCGTGGTCTTGCCACTGCCTGACACGCCCATCACCACGGCGACCCGGATCCCGCTCATGCCGGCAGTTCCACCCGCACCTGGTACGTGCGTCCGGCTTCGATACCTTCGATCGCATTGTCGTCCTGCCACTGCCCGTCCAGTGCGACGCGCATCCGCGCGAGCCCTGTAACGCGTTCGATGTACATCTCGAACACGGCGCCCCGGAAGCGGCGTGTTGCGCGTGCCGATGGCCAATGGGAAGGCAGCTGGGGCGCGATCCGCAGCCCATCGCCATCGCCGCGCATACCGAACAGTTCCTCCACCAGGCAGCGGTACAGCCAGGCGGCCGTACCGGTATTGAAGAGCTGGCTGGAGCGGCCGGCGGTGCGCGGGTGCAGGCGCCACGCGCCGCGGTAGTAGTTGGGCACGAACACCGGCAACTGGCCACGCTGCAGGCAATCGGCGGCGTCCGGCGTCGGCAGCATCGCGCGCAGTACCTGCCATGCACGGTCGGCGTCGCCGGCCTGGTACAGGCTGTACAGATAGAACGCCGCCGCGTGGTTGTAGACCGCACCATTCTCGGCCGTGCCCGGGAATTTCTGCGTCACCCGTCCGACATCCTCGCGCATGCGGGTGTACGGCGGGTCATACATGGTCACGCCGTAGGGCGACACCAGGTGCGTGTCGACGGCGGCCAGCATGCGCGCGCGCTTGTCGGCGTCGGCCGCGCCACTGAGGATGGCCCAGCTCTGCGGGTTGAGGAAGATGCGGCCTTCGCCATCCCCGCTGACGCCGAACGCGACACCATCGTCGGTGATGCCGCGCCCGTACCAGTCGCCGTCCCACAGGTGTGCGTTCATGGCGGCGTTGCACGCCTGCGTGCCCACGCGGAACTCGTCGGCGAGCATGTCGTCGCCGCGGCGCGCGCAGATCTCCGCCCACTGCTTCAATGCATAGGCGCTGGCCAGCGTCAGCCAGCCGGACACGCCGCGTCCGCGCCAGCCGACCATGTTCATCGGGTCGCACCAGTCTCCCTGTGCGATGTAGCTGAGGCCGCGCGCATCGCGTGCCTGCAGCAGCCAACGCATGGCGCGCGTGATGCGTTCCGACACGCTGGCCACCTGTCCGTGGGCGTCGGTCACCGTGGCGTCGAGGATGCCGTCGTCGCCTGTCTCGTCCAGATAGGCCCGCAGGCAGATCGGCAGCCACACGCAGTGGTCGGTGTGCGGGATCTGGTTGATGTACTTCAGCTCGGCGCCCTCCACCAGCAGGATGCCGTCCGGCATCGCCCCGGAAGGCTCCTGCTGCGACAGGGCATGCAGGAACGCCGCCCGCGCCGCTTCCGGACGCAGGAAGCCCATGCCCATGTGGTCCTGCAGGTAATTGCGCGTCTGCGGATCGGTGGTCAGGCGGTTGACGTCGCCGTGGTAGTAGACCTGGCGCGGCAACCAGTGGTTGGCGAACGCATCCAGCCACGGGTCCGGTGTCTCGACGCGCAGGCATCCCGTGCCCGCGTCAACGTAGGCCGCGCTGCCTGCCGCCGCTCCCGCGAACGCTTCCTTCGACAGGTGCCGTTCGCGCAGGCGCCGGATCTCGTCGTCGTCGCGCGCCGGCGCGAACAGGAAGCGGTACTCCTGCACGTCATCCTCTGCGAGTTCCACCCGGTACTGCAGCACGGCGGTGGGCATTTCGTAGGCCGCGTCGCCGCCGCCCAGCAGTTCCTGGCCGACGATGGCCTGCGGTGCATGCAATCCGCCTTCGCCTTCGAAGTTCGCCTGCTGGGCTTCCCATGCATCCGGCGTCCGCTCGTAGAGCAGCACAGTGCGGTCCTTGAAGGCGCGGTTGCGGAAGTAATCCTCGACTTTCTGGTAAGGCGTGACGCTGGCGCAGACGATGCCGCCGAGGTCGTCGCGATGGCTGCCCGACTGGTTCATCCACGACATGTAGCCGACCGGGAAGTAGGGATACAGGCTGAGGCGTCGCCGGCGCCCCGAACGGTTGTGCACGCGCAGCGTCCACAGTTCCGCCACCTCGTCCACCGGCAGCATCACGCCCATCTCCACCTCGATGCCGTCGCAGCTGACCCGCCATGCCACGTCGGACAGGCCGACGGAGAATGCGAATGCATCCGGCATCCGTCGCACGGGCTCGTGCGGTACCGAGAAGAGCCTGTGGTCTTCTTCGTCCTTCACGTAGCAGAAGCGACCCGGGTGATGCGCGTAGTAGGGCTGCTCCGGCTGCATGAAGGTCTTGGCCTCCAGCGTGGGTGCATGCGCGTACTTGGCCGGTTCGGGCTGCATGAACTGCGCGGTGGCGAATCCCCGGCAGTTGAGCTGCAGCAGCATCCGTCGGTTCCACAGGAACGTGGACGCGGCCGGCATCGCGGTGGGACTCGTCAGGACGAAGCGGCGTCCCTGCTCTTCGAAACCGTAGGGCAACCTGGTCATGCAGCGGCTTCCCGACGGGATTGCAGGTCGCTCTGCACCTGCGACAGGTTGGTCGCATCCAGCGGGTAGAAACGCATCACCCAGGCCGCCAGCAGGGCGACGGCGCCGGGGATCACGGTCAGCAGCAGCACGATGCCGAGCCGCGAGGCGTCCGACTGCGCCGCGTTGGCCACGTAGCCCATCCCGGCCAGGATCCAGGCGATGGTCGCCGACGCCAGCGCGCCGCCGAGCTTCTGCGAGAACGTCGCGGCGGCAAAGGTCATCGCAGTGGCGCGCCGGCCGGTCTTCCATTCGGTGTAGTCGGCGCAGTCGGCGTACATCGAGAAGGCGAGGGGCGACTTGGGTCCCAGCATCAGCCCGACCAGCAGGTTCAGCGCGAACATGAGCCAGACCGCGTCAGGGGGGATGAAGAACATCGCACAGCTCACCACGCCGACGCCCGCCATCAGCCACGCCATCAAACGCCGCTTGTCCACGTAGCGGGTCATCAGGGGCGTCAGCCCGGCGCCCACGGCCAAGGCCAGCGCATAGGCGCCCAGGAAGAGACCGGTCAGCTCCGGCCGCTCGAGGTGGTACTTGAGGTAATACGCCAGCGAGCCGCCACGCATCACGATGGTCACCATGATGATCAGCGCCAACGCGAACAGCACCATCCACGGCCGGTTGTGCAGCAGGTCGATCACGTCCTGGCGGACGGCGCTGCTTTGCTGCGGCAGCGGTGCGACACGTTCGCGCGTGGTCAGGAACACCGTGACGAACGCGGCGGTGGCGACCACGCCGTACAGCGACAGCGTCAACTGCCAACCCAGCGCCTCATCGCCACGTCCCAGCCACCGCACCAGGTCCAGCGTGAGCCAGTTCACCGCCATCGTGCCGGCGAAGGCGGCGATGAAGCGGAAACTGATCAGCTGGGTGCGCTGCTGGCTGTCGGCGGTGATGACGCCGGAGAGCGCGGAATAGGGAATGCTCAGCACCGTATAGGCGAGCATCATCAGGGTGAAGGTCGCGTACGCCCAGACCAGTCGTCCCCCGTCGTCCAGGTCGGGTACGGTCCACGTCAGCACGCCCGCCAACGCCATCGGCAGTGCACCGAAAAGCAGATAGGGCCGGAACCGACCAAACCGGCTGCGCGTGCGATCGGCGATGGCGCCCATCAGGGGATCGGTGATCGCGTCCACCACCTTGGTGACCAGCATCATCGTGCCGACGGCGGCAGCGGCCAGTCCCATCACGTCGGTGTAGAAAATGAGCAGGAACGCCGAGATGTTGGCCCAGTAAAGGTTGAAGCCGAAATCGCCGACGCCGTAGCCGACCTTCTCGCGCAGGCGAGGCTCCGTGCTGCTTGCGGGATGCGCGGTCGCTCCGCCCCCCTGATCAGGTCGCATGTCCACTCCCGGGATGATGGTTCGCTCCGGCCCACGAAACGCATGCGTCGCGGCGACCGAAACGGCGGCCAAGCTTGCGATGATCGCGGCAGTGAGGCAAGCACCCTTGCGGTCCCGTCGGCCGGCATCCGTGCGCCAGCACGGGCGTGGCCGGCCGCGGAATGCAGAACGGGCGCCGTGAGGCGCCCGTTCCGGGAGTACAGCGCAATCGCCGGAGCGATCAGTAGCGGTAATGGTCCGGCTTGTACGGGCCTTCCACCGGCACGCCGAGGTAGTCGGCCTGGTCCTTCGTCAGCTTGGTCAGCTTCACGCCGATCTTATCCAGATGCAGGCGGGCGACTTCCTCGTCCAGGTGCTTGGGCAGACGGTAGACGGTCTTCTCGTACACGTCCTTGTTGGCCCACAGGTCGATCTGCGCCAGCGTCTGGTTGGCGAACGAGTTGGACATCACGAAGCTGGGGTGGCCGGTGGCGCAGCCCAGGTTCACCAGGCGGCCCTCGGCCAGCAGGAAGATGGCCTTGCCGTCGGCGAACACGAACTTGTCCACCTGCGGCTTGATGTTGATCTTCTGCACGCCCGGCAGGTTGTACAGCGCATCGACCTGGATTTCGTTGTCGAAGTGGCCGATGTTGCAGACGATCGCCTGGTCCTTCATCGCCTTCATGTGATCGATGGTGATGATGTCCTTGTTGCCGGTGGTGGTGACGTAGATGTCGGCCGTGCCCAGCGTGTCTTCGACGGTGTTCACCTCGAAGCCTTCCATTGCCGCCTGCAGCGCGCAGATCGGATCGATCTCGGTGACGATGACGCGCGCGCCGTAGGCCCGCAGCGAGTGCGCCGAACCCTTGCCCACGTCGCCGTAACCGCAGACCACGGCGACCTTGCCGGCCAGCATCACGTCCATCGCGCGCTTCAGGCCATCGGCCAGCGATTCGCGGCAGCCGTACAGGTTGTCGAACTTCGACTTGGTGACCGAGTCGTTGACGTTGATCGCCGGGATGAGCAGCGTGCCGGCTTCGGCCAGCTGGTACAGGCGGTGCACGCCGGTGGTGGTTTCCTCGGAAACACCCTTCCAGGACTTGACCACTTCGGTCCAGTAGCCGGGGCGTTCCTGGTGCACGCGCTTGAGCAGGTTCTTGATGACCTGCTCCTCATGGCTCGACGAGGGGCTGTTGACCCAGTCCGAACCGTTTTCCAGCTCATAGCCCTTGTGGATCAGCAGGGTGACGTCGCCGCCGTCGTCGACGACCAGTTCCGGCCCGAGCTTGCCGTTGCCGAAATTCAGCGCGTCCAGCGTGCAGTCCCAGTACTCCTCCAGCGTCTCGCCCTTCCAGGCGAACACCGGCGTGCCGGTGGCGGCGATCGCCGCGGCGGCATGGTCCTGGGTGGAGAAGATGTTGCACGAGGCCCAGCGCACGTCGGCGCCCAGGTCGACCAGCGTCTCGATCAGCACGGCGGTCTGGATGGTCATGTGCAGCGAACCGGTGACGCGCACGCCCTTCAGCGGCTTGGCGGCGGCATGCTTGCGGCGGATGGACATCAGGCCCGGCATCTCGTGCTCGGCGATGTCGATCTCCTTGCGGCCCCAATCGGCCAGGGAGATGTCGGCGACCTTGTAGTCGCCTTCGGTGGAGAACTTGCGTACTGCGTTCATTGCGGTGGCTCCGGGGAAGTGGCGAGCTGTGCTCGCATTCTTGACCGGGCGCCGTTACAGGAACGTCCTGCCGAGCCTGGCCGTGCTGTTTCCACGGTCGCAGCGCCCCTCGGCGAGGGTGCGCATTATATCGCTTCCTCCGGATGGAAAGATGGCCCGCCGACGGACGCGATGGGGTAGGCTTCGGATGTTGCCGTGCAGCAGACCATTTGTCCGTGCGGACAATACCAATCCACACCATCGAACGACGACGCGACCCCGCATGAACAGCCCCCGCAGTCTTGAATTCGCCGCTCCCGATGTTCCCCTGCGTGAAGACGTGCGCCGTCTCGGCGCACTGGTCGGCGACATGCTGGCCGAACAGGTCTCGCCGGAATTCCTCGCCAGCGTGGAACGGGTGCGCACCACCGCCATCGCGCGCCGCCAGACCGATGCGCCCCCGCAGTCGCTGGCCGGCCTGCTGGACGGGCAGCCGCCGGAACAAGCCGAAGCGCTGATCCGCGCCTTCAGCACGTATTTCCAGGTGGTCAACATCGCCGAGCGCGTGCACCGCATCCGCCGCCGCCGCGACTACCAGCGCACGGGCGGCACCACGCCGCAACCGGATGGCCTGCACGATGCGCTGTCGAAGCTGAAGGCACAGGGCGTCACGCTGGAGGAGCTGGCCGACTGGCTGCCGCGCCTCGACATCGAGCCCGTCTTCACGGCGCACCCCACCGAAGCCGTGCGGCGCGCGCTGCTGGAAAAAGAACAGCTGATGGTCGCCAGCCTGATCAACGGGCTGGATGGCCAGCGCACGCCCGGCGAACAGGCCACCGACATCGCGCGCTTCCGCATGGCGCTGACGTCCGCGTGGCAGACCTCCGACTCCTCACCCGTCCGCCCGGGCGTGGAGGATGAGCGCGAGCATGTCGGCTTCTACCTGGTCGAGGTGCTGTATCGCGTGATCCCGGTGCTGTACGAAACCCTGGAGAACGCCATCACCGAGGTCTACGGTCCGGCGCCCCGGGTTACCAACGACCTGCCGCGACTGCTTCGCTTCGGTACCTGGGTGGGCGGCGACATGGACGGCAACCCCAACGTGGATGCCACCACCATCGCGGCAACGCTGACCGCGCAGCGCAACGCCATCCTGACGCGCTACCTGAAGGAACTCCGCCAGCTGACCACGCTGCTCAGCCAGTCCAGCGCGGTGATCGGGGTGTCGCCTGAAGTATTGGCGCGCGTGGACGAGTACCGTGCGCTGATGCCGGCGGCGGCGGCGAAATCACGCCCGCGCCATGGCGACATGCCGTACCGCCTGCTCAACGACCTGATGCGTGCCCGCCTGCAGGCCACCCTGGAAGACCGGCCGGAAGCCTATGCGTCGCCCGAGCAGTTTGCCGGGGACGTGGACCTGATCCTGCAGAGCCTGGAAGCCAATCGCGGCATCCATGCCGGTTGGTTCGCCGTGCGCCGGCTGGCGTGGCGCGTGCGTACCTTCGGGTTCCATCTGGCACGCCTGGACGTGCGCCAGGAATCCAGCGTGCACGCGCGCGCGGTGGCCGCCGCGCTGGGCGATGACGGTTGGGAAGCGCGCGATGCGGTGGATCGGGCCGCGCGGCTGGCGCCGTATGCCGGCGGTCAGCAGGCGTTGCCGCCTTCGCAGGAAGAAGGCAATCCCCGCCTGGATGCGGTGTTCGCGGCACTGGCCGATGCGCGGCAGCGCCACGGCAGCGATGCGCTGGGCGCCTACATCATCAGCATGGCGCACAACCGTGCCGACGTGCTGACCGTGCTTGCGCTGGCGCGGCGCGGCGGCCTGGTGGATGCGGAAGGCAACGTGCCGCTGGACATCGCGCCCCTGTTCGAAACGGTGGGCGACCTGCAGCACGGACCGGACACCCTGCGCGACCTGGCGGCCGACCCTGTCTATCGCGCGCACCTGGCGTCGCGCGACAACGTGCAGATGGTGATGCTGGGGTATTCCGACAGCGGCAAGGATGGCGGCATCGCCGCTTCGCGCTGGGGCCTGCAACGCGGCCAGGTGGAACTGCTGCAGGCGGCCAAGGAGCTCGGCATCAAGCTGACGTTCTTCCATGGCCGCGGCGGATCGATCAGCCGCGGCGGGGGCAAGACCACCCGCGCGGTGGATGCCTCGCCGCGTGGCAGCGTGGACGGCCGCCTGCGGGTGACCGAGCAGGGCGAGGTGATCCATCGCAAGTACGGCATCCGCGCGCTGGCGCTGCGCTCGCTTGAACAGTCGGTGGGCGCGGTGCTGGTATCCAGCCTGCGGCCGCGCCCCGCCGAGCCGAGGGAAGAAGCTTGGCGCGAGGTGATGGACGTGGTGTCGCGCGAGAGTACGCGCGCCTATCGCGCCTTCGTCGAGGCGCCGCGCTTCATGGATTATTTCCGCAGCGCCACGCCGATCGACGTGATCGAGCGGATGACGCTGGGCTCGCGGCCGTCGCGTCGCCTGGGCCAGGACGCGGCGCTCGGCAACCTGCGCGCGATCCCATGGGTGTTCGCCTGGAGCCAGGCACGTGCGGTCATTCCCGGCTGGTATGGCGTGGGCAGCGGATTGAAGGCGGTCGTGGACGCCGGCGGCGAAGAGACGCTGCGCGAGATGGCGCGTGACTGGCCGTTCTTCAAGACCTTCCTGGACGACATCTCCATGGTGCTCGCCAAGGGCGACCTGAGCATCGCGCAGATGTTCTCGCGCATGTCCGGTGACCTGCACGACGAATTCTTCCCCCGCATCCAGCAGGAGCACGCCTCCACCCTGCAGTGGGTGATGGCGTTGAACGGCAACACCTGGCTGCTGCAGCACGACCAGCGGCTGGCGCTGTCCATCCGGCTGCGCAACCCCTACATCGACCCGATCAGCGTGATGCAGGCCGACCTGCTGAAGCGCTGGCGCGCGAGCGGCCGCGAGGACGAGGCCCTGCTGCACGCGCTGGTCGCGAGCATCAACGGCGTGTCGCAGGGCGTGCAGAACACGGGGTGAGCCGGTTTGCTGTTGTAGGAGCGACGTAAGTCGCGACCGCACGTTGTCAGATCGCGGCCGAGAACGGAGCCCAGCCATGGGCGGCCGTCAGGTCGCGGAATGCATTCAACCGCTATCGGCAGTCAATGTCTGCGGTCGCGACTGACGTCGCTCCTACAAGGAGCCAGTCGCTCACCCATCCAGCTCCGACCAACGCCGATAGGCCTGGTCCAGTTCCGCCTGCTTCGCGGCGAGTTCGTCGTTGGCGCGCTGCAGGTCGGCCGGGGCCTGCTGGTAATAGGCCGGGTCGTTCATCGCCGCGGTGCGTGACGCGATGTCGGCTTCGAGGACTTCGATACGCCCGGGCAGCTGCTCCAGCTCGCGCGCTTCCTTGAAGCCCAGCTTGCGCTTGGCGGTGACGGGCTCGGGTTGGTGCGAGAGCGTGGGCTTGGCGGGCGCTGCGGAAGTGGCGACCGGCGTGCGACGCTGCCGAAGCCAGTCGGTATAGCCGCCCACGTAGTCGCCCAGCCGTCCTTCACCCTCCAGCACCAGGGTGCTGGTGACCACGTTGTCGAGGAAGTCGCGGTCGTGGCTGACCAGCAGCAGCGTGCCCTTGTAGTCCAGCAGCAGTTCTTCCAGCAGCTCCAGCGTTTCCACGTCCAGGTCGTTGGTGGGTTCGTCCATCACCAGCAGGTTGGAGGGCTGCGCGAACAGCTTGGCCAGCAGCAGGCGGTTGCGCTCGCCGCCGGACAGGCGGGTGATCGGCGCGCGCGCACGCTCCGGCGAGAACAGGAAATCCTGCAGATAACCGATGATGTGCTTGCGGCTGCCATTGATCTCGACGAAGTCGCTGCCCTCGGCCACGTTCTCCAGCGCGGTGCGGGTTTCATCCAGCTGGCTGCGGTGCTGGTCGAAGTAGGCGATCTGCAGGCCCGTGCCGAGCTTCACGTCACCGTGTTGCGGCGCCAGCTCGCCCAGCAGGATCTTCAGCAGCGTCGACTTGCCGGCGCCGTTGGGGCCGATGATGCCGACGCGGTCGCCGCGCAGGATGGTGGCCGACACGTCGTCCAGCAGCACGCGGCCGTCATACGCCTGGGTGATGCCCTTGGCCTCGATGACCTTCTTGCCGGAATTCTGCGCGCTGGCGACTTCCATCTTGACGTTGCCGGACAATTCGCGCCGCTGCGAGCGTTCGCGACGCATCGCCTTCAGCGCGGTCACGCGGCCTTCGTTGCGGGTGCGGCGCGCCTTGATGCCTTGGCGGATCCAGACTTCCTCCTGGGCAAGCAGCTTGTCGAAGCGCGCGTTCTCCTGCGCCTCGGCGTGCAGGCGTTCCTCGCGGCGGCGCAGGTAGTTGTCGTAGTCGCCCGGCCAGCTGGTCAGCTGGCCTCTGTCGATCTCGATGATGCGGGTGGCCAGCGAGCGCAGGAAGCTGCGGTCGTGGGTGACGAAGACGATGCTGCCGTCGAACTGCTTCAGGAAGCCTTCCAGCCAGGCGATCGCTTCGATGTCCAGGTGGTTGGTGGGTTCGTCCAGCAGCAGGATGCCCGGCTTGCGCACCAGCGCCTGGGCCAGCAGCACGCGACGCTTCATGCCGCCGGACAGCGCGGCGAAGTCGGTGTCTTCCGGCAGTTCCAGCCGTTCCAGCACCTGTTGCACGCGCCGGTCCAGATCCCATCCGTGCTGCGCTTCGATCTGCGCCTGGGCTTCGCCCATCGCGTCCATGTCGCCATCGTGCAGCGCATGGTGGTAGCGCGCCAGCAGCTGGCCCAGGTCGCCCAGGCCCTGCGCGACGACGTCGAACACCGTGCCTTCCGTGTCCTGCGGGACCTCCTGCGCCATGCGCGCGACCACCACGCCGTTCTGCACGCGGATTTCGCCGTCGTCCGGCTTCAGTTCGCCGGCCATCAGGCGCATCAGCGTGGACTTGCCGGCACCGTTGCGGCCGACGATGCAGACGCGTTCGCCGGGTTCGATGGACAGGTCGACGTGTTCGAGGAGGAGCGGCCCGCCGACACTGAAGTCGACCCGCTGGAATTGCATCAGGGACATGGGGACATTGTACCGGCGCGGGGTTGCGCCATGCGGGGAAAAAAGAAAAGCCCCGCCAGGGCGGGGCTTCTCGGCAACGGGCAGGCCCGCGGCTTACTTCAGCTTGGCATCCTTGCGCAGCGCGTCGGCGCGGTCAGTCTTCTCCCAGGAGAAGGCGGTCGCGGTGTGCTTCTTGCCGGCGCCGTCCACGTAGCTGATCTCGCGCGGCTTGCGGCCGAAGTGGCCGTAGCTGGCGGTGGCCTGGTAGATGGGGTGCTCCAGGTCCAGCATGCGGGTGATGCCGTACGGGCGCAGGTCGAAGTGCTTGCGGATCAGCTTCTCGATGACGTCGTCACCCACCTTGCCGGTGCCGAAGGTGGTCACCGAGATGGAGGTCGGCTCGGCCACGCCGATGGCGTAGGAGACCTGCACTTCGCACTTGTCGGCCAGGCCGGCGGCCACGATGTTCTTGGCCACGTAGCGCGCGGCATAGGCGGCCGAACGGTCCACCTTCGACGGATCCTTGCCCGAGAACGCGCCGCCACCATGGCGGGCCATGCCGCCGTAGCTGTCGACGATGATCTTGCGGCCGGTCAGGCCGCAGTCGCCCACCGGGCCGCCGATGACGAACTTGCCGGTCGGGTTGATGTGCACCTTGTTCTTCGGCAGCGCGTCCAGCCACTTCTTCGGCAGCACGGGCTTGAGGATGCTCTCGCGCACCGCCTCGATCAGGTCCTTCTGCTTGATGTCCGGGTCGTGCTGGGTGGACAGCACGACGGCGTCGAGGCCGAGGATGCTGTTGCCGTCGTAGCGCAGCGTGACCTGCGACTTGGCGTCCGGGCGCAGCCACTTCAGCTTGCCGTTCTTGCGCACCTTGGCCTGCTGTTCCACCAGGCGGTGGCTGTAGTACAGCGGGGCCGGCATGAATTCCGGCGCCTCGTTGCAGGCGTAGCCGAACATCAGGCCCTGGTCGCCCGCGCCCTGTTCTTCCGGCTTCTTGCGGTCCACGCCCTGGTTGATGTCAGGCGACTGCTTGCCGAGCATGTTGATGATGGCGCAGGTGTGGCCGTCGAAGCCGACGTCGGAATTGTCGTAGCCGATGTCGTTGATGACCTTGCGCGCCAGCGACTCGATGTCCACCCACGCGGTGGTGGTGACTTCGCCGGCCACGATGGCGGCGCCCGTCTTCACCAGCGTCTCGCAGGCAACGCGTGCGCGCTTGTCCTGGGCCAGGATCGCGTCCAGCACGGCGTCTGAAATCTGGTCGGCGATCTTGTCCGGATGACCTTCGGAGACCGATTCGGAGGTGAACAGGTAGCTGGACATCAGGCTTATATCCTTTAATTCGGATGAAAAGATGGGCGCGCATGATACACGCCGGAGGCGGCGCGTGCATTTTGCGCCGTTCAGGGTTGCCCGGGGTTAAGCCCGCATCACGTGCCGCCTTGTGTCACCGGACTGCCAGAAAACCGCAACGGCGCTGTCGCAGGCCAGGCGCAGGCTGCGCGGCGAAACCCCGCCGCAGGCCCTGCCCACGACCATGCGCCCCCTGGAACAGCAGATCGTCGAACGTTACCCGCACTGGTTCCGGGGCCGTCGCGCCGGGCTGACCCGCCCGCTGCTGCGCACGCTGGGCCGCTGGTCGCGGATCGATGAGGCACATGACTTCCTGGCAGGACATGCGCATCTGCGCGACCTCGCCTTCGTCGACGCGGCCAGCGATTTCCTCAACCTGCGCTGCCGCGTGGACCAGGGCGATGTCTCCCGCATTCCCGCCCGGGGCCGGTTGCTGATCGTCGCCAACCATCCGTCCGGCGCGCTGGACGCGCTGGCCCTGCTGCAGGTGGTCGGCAAGGTGCGGCAGGACGTGCGGATCGTCGCCAACGACCTTCTGGCGGGCATCGACAGCCTGGCAGGCCTGCTGCTGCCGGTACGCATCCTGGGTGGCCGGCCGACAGCGGACAGCGTGCGTGCCGTGGAGCAGGCGCTGAAGGACGAGCAATGCGTGATCGTGTTCCCGGCCGGCGAGGTATCGCGATTGTCACCGCGTGGCATCCGCGACACGCGCTGGCGGCGTGGGTTCCTGCGCTTCGCACGCAGCACCGACACGCCCGTGCTGCCCATCCGTGTGCAGGCGAGGAATTCCGTGTTGTTCTACGGCGCGTCCACGCTGTTCAAGCCGGCGGGCACCGCGCTGCTGGCGCGAGAAATGTTCAA
This sequence comes from Pseudoxanthomonas sp. SL93, assembly GCF_026625825.1. Classification (NCBI taxonomy): domain Bacteria; kingdom Pseudomonadati; phylum Pseudomonadota; class Gammaproteobacteria; order Lysobacterales; family Lysobacteraceae; genus Pseudoxanthomonas; species Pseudoxanthomonas sp. SL93. The sequence continues at coordinate 3,699,107 of NZ_CP113065.1, forward strand.
GCGCAGCCAGCAGTGCGTCACCCTGCGCATCGGCCGCACCATGGTGCTGGACCGCGACACGGATACCAAGGCATTGCTCGCGCGGGTGCGCGCTGAACTGTATGCCTTGGGTCGGCGGCAGCCCGCGGATACGCGGGAGAAGGCCGAACCGGTGGCCGCACCGGTCGATGGCGCATTGCTGCAGCCGTGCATCGATGCCATGGAGGTGCTGGGCCAGACCGGTGACGGCAAGCGCATCTGCGTGGGCAGGCTGGGGCCGGATTCTCCGCTGCTGCGCGAGATCGGCAGGCTGCGCGAACTGACCTTCCGTGCGGTGGGCGAGGGCACCGGCAGGCATCTCGACGTGGATGCCTACGATGCCTGGTACGAACACATCGTCCTGTGGGACGCGCCGCAGCGCAAGATCGCCGGCGCCTACCGCATCGCGCGCGGCGCGCCGGTGCTGGCGTCCCACGGACTGAAGGGACTCTACAGCGCGTCGCTGTTCCGCTATGCCGACGAGGTATTGCCACGGCTTGCGCAGGGCATGGAACTGGGGCGCAGCTTCGTGGCCCCGGAATACTGGGGCAGCCGCAGCATCGACTATCTGTGGCAGGGCATCGGTGCCTATCTGCGGCGCCATCCGGGTGTGCGTTACCTGTTCGGCGCCGTATCGATGAGTGCCGCGCTGCCGTTGCATGCGCGGGAACAGATCGTCGCCTACTACGCCCACTTCTATGGAGACCATCGCGGTGACGCGGCATCGCGCAATCCGTTCCGCTACACCGCCGTCCCGCCTTCATTCCAGGCGCTGGATGCGGAAACGGCGTTCCGCGTGCTGAAGGCGAACCTGGACGTGCTGGGGGCGAGCGTGCCGATGCTCTACAAGCAGTACACCGACCTGTGCGAGCCGGGCGGCACGCGTTTCCTGGCGTTCGGCGTGGACCCCGCCTTCAGCGGCTCGATCGATGGCCTGATCCAGGTGGACCTGCACCGGATCCGCCCGAAGAAGCGGGCGCGCTACCTGGGCGAGGTTTCCCGGACAGCGGAGGCCGGGGCGTGAGTCCGTTGGCCGCGCCACCGCCGATGCGGCGCGCGGTTTTCGTCTCCGACGTGCACCTGGGCTCGAAACACTGCCACGCGGCGGAATTCGCGGATTTCCTGGGCGGACTCCACTGCCGTCGCCTGTATCTGGTCGGCGACATCGTCGACCTGTGGTGGATGGCGCAACGGCGCGCGGCGTGGGATGCCGCCCACAACCGCGTGGTCGAGGCCCTGCACGCGCTGGTGCGCAACGGCACCGAACTGGTCTATGTCCCCGGCAACCACGACCGTCCGATCCGCCGCTTCTGTGGCCTGATGCTGCCGGCGATGCAGGTGCGCCGCCGCGCCATCCACGTCACGCTCGACGGCCGCCGCCTGCTGGTCATCCACGGCGACGATTACGACGGCATCACCCACTTCGGCGGGCTGCAGGAGAAATTCGGCGACTGGCTCTACTACCGCATCCTGACCGGCAACCGCCTGACCAACCGCATCCGGCGCCGGCTGGGCCTGCGCTACTGGTCGCTGGCCGAATACCTCAAGCGCCAGAGCGACGCCGCCGAACGCTACATCGGCCGCTTCGTGCAGGCCGGGCTGGATGACGCGAAACGCCGCGGCCTGGATGGCATCGTCTGCGGGCACATCCACCGGGCGGCGCTGTTCCAGCGCGATGGCCTGCTGTACGCGAACGACGGTGACTGGGTCGAGAGCCTGACGGCGCTGAGTGAAGAAGCGGACGGCCGGCTGTGCCTGCTGGGACACAACGGGCAGGTATTGGCCGAGGTCGCACCGCGATTGCAGCTGATGGTCAGCGGGGTACCGCGGGCGGCCTAGCGGCCCGCCTTCGATCCGCCGGGTCGGCCTGCTAGCATCCGGCCATGGATTCCCTCAGCCAGATCGTCCTCGGAGCCGCCGTCGCCGCGGCCATCGTCCCCGCTTCCCATCGCCGTTCCGCCTTGCTGGCGGGCGCCGCGCTCGGCACGCTGCCCGACCTCGACAGCCTGCCCATCGCATTGTTCTCGGACAATCCGATCACGCTGATGACCGTGCACCGCAGCTTCAGCCATTCGCTGTTCGTGCTGCCGCTGGTGGGGTGGCTGGTGTGGTGGCTGTTCAAGCGTTACGGCAAGGGGCGGGTGGCTGCTTCGCCGGCACGCTGGTTCTGGGCCATCCAGCTGGCGCTGGTCACCCATCCCCTGCTGGACGCGTTCACCGTGTACGGCACGCAGCTGTGGTGGCCGCTGGCGTCATCGCCGGTGATGTGGTCCAGCGTCTTCATCATCGACCCGCTGTACACCGTGTGGCTGTTGGTGGGATGCGTGGTGGCGTGGTTCGCGCGCGGGCGCGTGGTCGCCCAGCGCGCCTTGGTGGCGGGGCTGGTGCTGAGCACGGCCTACCTGGGCTGGTCGCTGCTGGCCAAATCCATGGTGGACCGGGAAGCCGAACGTACGCTCGCATCCATGGGCCTGGGCGGCGCGCCGTATTTCTCGGTGCCGATGCCGTTCAACACGCTGCTGTGGCACGTGGTGGCCATGACGCCCAGCGGCTACGTGGAAGCCGAGCGCTCGGTGGTGGCGGACGAAGGGCCGCTGGTGTTCCGTGGTTATCCGTCGCAGGTGCAGGCCCTGGCCGAGGCGCGCGACATCGTCGCGGTGAAACGCCTGACGTGGTTCAACCGCGGCTTCATGCGCGCGCAGGTGCAGCAGGACCGGCTTGTGCTGTCGGACCTGCGCATGGGGCTGGAACCGGACTACAACTTCCGCTTCGAGGTCGCGGAGCGGCGCGGGGACCGCTGGCAGGCGATCGCGCCCGTGCAGCAGCCGTGGACGGCACCGGTCTCCGGCATGGCGGGCCTGCGGTCACTCATGGCGGCCATGTGGAAACGCATCCGGGAACCTTCACCCGAACCGCTGCGCGCATCGATGGGCTAACCGTCATGCAGTGTGGTGCGTGCGCGACTCGCGCGCGGCACCATGGCACGCGAGGCGTCCTGCTACATCACGGTTGCCCGGATCGCGGCAGCGGATCCGGGCATCGTGTGCATCGCCACGCATCGGACGCGTCGTGCGCGCCCGCGGCGCTCAGGAGCCGGTGACCGCTTCCTTCTGGACGTCCTTCGCGGGCGTGCTGTCGTCCTCGCGGGCCACGCGGGTGGCCTCGTCCTTGTCCGACGCCTTCTGCAGGACCACGGACTGGCCGTTCATCAGGCGCTGGTAGTTCTCTTCGCCCAGTGCGCTGCGGAACTTTTCCACCGAACGCTGGTAGGTGTACGGATACTCGGCAAAGGACGTGCGGTTGCCCAGGATCATCTGCACCTTGCGTTCGCTGAGGCCGGTGTGTTCCGAAAGCTGCTGGATGGTGTCGCCAGCCTGCGCGGAGAAAGGCGCGGCCAACAGGGCGACAACGAGTGCGGTTCTTGTATTCATGACATCCTCCTCGGGAGGTGATTACCGCTTGCTTGCTGCGTGTGATCGCAGGCCGGCGGGGGAACCGGCGTGGTCATCCTCGCGCTGCATGCAAGCGGGCCCCAGTGCCGGAAAGCACAGTGACTCCGGTCATGTTTACGATGCGTATACCTTCGTCAATAGACCGTCGCGCGGGCCTGCACGAAGGCATAGAAGAACACCGCATCCGGATCGTTCTGCACGTCGTGCATCTCGCGCCGCATGCCGTCCACCACGTCCTGGGTGACACGCCCGGCCTGCACCAGCGAGTCGGCGGCCGACAGCAGCAGTTCCTCCCAGAACGCGATCATGTCCTTGCGTCGCGCCGGCTCGCGGTTGTCGAAATGCACCGTCTTGATCTCGGTGGTGACGTCGCGGTAGCCGCCGGCCAGCAACAGGTTCCCCAGCTTCGCGCCGATGAACGGGTCGCCGCCGCTGTCGTACTGGAAATCGTTGAACGCCATCCAGTAGCGCCAGGTATTGGGTGAATAGGGGTGCAGCAGGAACGACGAATTCATCACCTCGGTGACGTAGATCGGCGAGCCGGGAGCCAGCACGCGACGCACTTCGCTGAGGACGCGTGCGGGGTTGGGGACATGTTCCAGCACCCAGCACAGGAACGCCGCATCGAAGTCGCGCGCCGCGTACGGCAGGCGGCTGGCATCCGCCTGCTGCAGCGTGTAGCGGTCGCGGCACCAAGGCATGGTGGCGAGATTCTGCCGCGCGGCGTCCAGTTGCACCTCGTTGAGGTCCACACAGGTCACGTGCAGGTCGGGAAAACGGCGCAGCAGGATCTCGGTCTGCGCGCCCACGCCACTGCCCACTTCCAGCAGGCGGCGGGTGCCTGTGTAGTCGACGTGGTTGAACAGGGTGCTTTCCAGCAACCGCGCCTGCTTCATGAGCCTTGCCTGTTCGACCGGGGAAAAGCCGTGCAGGTAGGTGGGAGTGTCTTCGCTGGGGGTCATGGGAAACTCCGGGAAAGAAGTCAGGCGGCTGCGGGAAGGCCCGGCGCGACGCCGGCGACCAGCGCGTCGAAGTAATCCTGCGTCAGTCGGATCTGTTCGTCGGCGCTGTCCGCGCGGTTCACCACGGCGCGGAAGGCGAGGTTTTCGGGACGGTCCTTGGCATACCAGCCCAGGTGCTTGCGGGCGATGCGCACGCCTTGGGGTTCGCCATAGAAGCCATGCAGCGCCTGCAGGTGACCCAGCAGGATGTCGCGGATTTCCTGCAGCGTCGGTGAAGGCAGATGCTCTCCGGTGGCGAGGAAGTGCGCCACTTCGCGGAAGATCCAGGGGCGACCCTGCGCGGCACGACCGATCATCACCGCGTCCGCGCCCGTCTTCCGCAGGACATGGGCGGCTTTCTCCGGCGAGTCGATGTCGCCATTGGCCACCACCGGGATGCGCAGCGCGGACTTGATGGCGGCGATGGTCTCGTACTCGGCCGTGCCGGTGTAGTGCTGGTCGCGCGTGCGCCCATGCACCGCGAGCGACGCGATACCGCTCTGCTCGGCGATATGCGCGATGACCGGTCCGTTGCGGTGGTCGCAATCCCAGCCGGTGCGGATCTTCAGGGTGACCGGTACGTCGACGGCCTTCACGACCGCTTCCAGGATGCGGCCCACCAGCGCCTCGTCGCGCATCAGCGCCGAGCCGGCCCAGGCGTTGCAGACCTTCTTGGCGGGGCAACCCATGTTGATGTCGATGATCTGCGCGCCATGGTCGGCGTTGTAGCGGGCGGCGTTGGCCAGCTGCCCGGGCTCGGTGCCGGCGATCTGCACGCTGACCGGCGTGGGTTCGCCGTCGTGGTCCATGCGGTGCAGCGACTTCTGCGTGTTCCAGAAGCGCGGATCGCTGATGGTCATTTCCGACACCGCCAGGCCCGCACCCAGCCGCTTGCAAAGCAACCGGAACGGCTTGTCGGTGACGCCGGCCATGGGAGCCAGCATCACGCGCGGCTGGATGAGGTAAGGACCGATCTGCATGATGGCATTATCCGCCGCAGGTTCGGTCCGGGGAAAGGCGGCGGCCGGCTCAGTCCGGGAAACGCGCCACCACATCGGCCAGCGCGGGCATCGACAGCGCGGCGCCGGGGCGTTCGGTGGAAAGCGCCGCGTACCGGTTGGCGGCGCGTACATGGTCGGCGAAGGCGGGCAGCGGGCCTGCGGCCAGCGACGCGGCCAGGGCGCCGTTGAAGGCGTCGCCGGCGCCGGTGGTATCGATGCTGTTGACGTTCTCGGCCGCGACCCGGTAATGCGCGCGCGCATCGCCGCGCAGCTGTTCGTCCGGATGCGAAACGTACACGCCGGTGGCGCCCAGGGTCACCACGACGGTGCCATGCGGGAGCAGCAGCCGGCAGTGCTGGTGCAGGGTCACGCCGTCCAGCGTGGCGACGTCATCGGCGCTGATGCGTTCGCCCAGGTGACGGGCGAGGAGGGCGGCGAATTCGGTTTCGTTCGGCGTGATGACGTCCGCCTGCGACAGCAGGTCGGTCGACGTCGCGGCGTTCGCCGGTGCGGGATTCAGCAGCGTGGTCGCCCCGTGGCGGCGGGCGGCCTGCAGAGTGGACAACACCGTTTCGACCGGCGATTCCAGTTGCACCAGCACCACGCCGGAACCCGCCAGTGCGGTGTCCTGCTGCGCCACGAAGGCGGCATCCAGCACCGCGTTGGCGCCCGGACCGATGACGATCATGTTGCGGCCGTGCCCGTCCACGTAGATGCCGGCCGTACCGGTGGCCTCTTCACTGGCCTGCGCGCGAAGGTCCAGGCCGTCGCCTGCCGCCAGCTCACGCGCCAGCGTGCCGCCGGCATCGTTGCCCAGGGCGCAGATGAACGTGGTGGAGGCGCCGGCACGCGCCGCCGCTATGGCTTGGTTGAATCCTTTTCCGCCCGGGCCGCTGGCATAGCGCCCGGCAATGGTCGCGCCGGCATTGGGCAGCGTGTCGCAGCGCCAGACGTGGTCGACATTGAAGGAGCCGACGACGGTGACGTGGCCGGAGGCGGATGGGGTGGGGCTGTTCATCGGGGAATACCTGGAAACCGGCTGGCGGAGGTTCCGCCATCAGGGGTTGTAACGCAGTCAACGGGAACGAAGCGGCCGGCGCGGACGCCGGCCCGCCGTCAGCCGAAGTGGGACAGTACGCCGGCGATCGTCGCCGTCATCAGCGTGGCGATGGTGCCGCCCAGCACGGCCCGCAAGCCGAAGCGTGCCAGGTCGGAGCGGCGTTCCGGGGCCAGGCCGCCGATGCCGCCGATCTGGATCGCGATCGAACTGAAGTTGGCGAAACCGCACAGCGCGTAGGTGGCGATCAGCCGCCCTTCCTCGCTGAGCGTCACGCCGGGGGTCTGCCCGTTCACGATGCCTGCCAGCTGCAGGTAGGCGACGAACTCGTTGATCACCACCTTCTGGCCGATCAGCGAACCCACGGTGTTGGCGTCCTGCCACGGCACGCCGATCACCCACGCGATGGGGGCCAGCACGTAGCCGAAGATCGTGGCCAGGTCGGTGGGCTTGCCGATCATGGCGGACAACCCGGTGACCTCGCCGACCCAGGTCAGCGGCGCATTGATCAACGCGATCAGCGCGATGAAGGCCAGCAGCATCGCGCCGATGTTCAGCGCCAGCTTCAGGCCGTCGCCCGCACCGGCCGCGGCGGCGTCGATGATGTTGCTGGAGGTCTTCTCCACTTCCATCTTCACCGTGCCGCGGGTCAGCGGCGTGCCGGTTTCAGGGATCAGCAGCTTGGCTACCACCAGGGTCGCGGGTGCGGCCATGATGCTGGCGGCCAGCAGGTGCTTCGCATAGAACGCCTGCTGTTCCGGGTCGCCACCGCCCAGCATGCCCACGTAGGCCGCCAGCACGCCGCCGGCGATGTGGGCCATGCCACCGATCATCATGGTGATGAGTTCGGATTCGGTCATGCGCGGGATGTACGGGCGCACCGTCAGCGGTGCTTCGGTCTGGCCGATGAAGACACTGGCGCAGACGCTGGTGGTTTCGGCGCCGGACACTTTCATCACCTTGGTGATCGCCAGCGCCATGATGCGCACGATGAACTGCATCACGCCCAGGTGGTACATCACGCCCATCAGCGCAGCGAAGAAGATGATGGTGGGCAGTACCTGGAACGCGAAGATGAAACCGAACTTCTCGGTGTCCATCAGGCTGCCGAAGATGAAGCTGGAGCCCGCCTTCACGAACTCCAGGATCTTCACGAAGCCATGGCCCAACCAGTCGAAGACTTCGCGCCCGCCCGGCACCAGCAGGACCAGGGCGGCAAAGCCGATCTGCAGGGTGATGCCGGTGGCGACCAGCTTCCAGTCGATGGCCTTCCGATTGTTGGAAAACAGCCAGACGATGCCGATCAGCACCGCCAGGCCGAACAGGCCAAAGCCAATCCGCCCCAGGACTTCCACCATGCAATCCCCCAACCGTCGTCGTTCTTTTGATCGCGCAGTCTAGCAGCCGGGCCCCGGCCCCAGCCGTTCAGCCGACGCCCCGCCAGGCCACCCAGCCAGCCAGTGCCAGGAACACCACCGCGGCCAGCGTTCGGGCCAGCGCCAGCGGCAACCTGTCGGCAAAGCGATGCCCCAGCCAGACCACCGGCAGGTTGGCCAGCAGCATGCCGATCGTGGTGCCGGCGATGACCTGCCACAGCGGCTCGTACCGGGTGGCCAGCAGGACGGTGGCGACCTGGGTCTTGTCGCCGATTTCCGCCAGGAAGAACGCCACCGTGGTCGCCAGGAAGGCGCCGTGGGCCGGCAGGTTGTCGGCTTCGTCTTCCAGCGTGTCGGGTTTGAGCGTCCACAGCGCCACCGCCAGGAAGCTGGCCGCCACGCCCCAGCGCAGCACTTCCGGTGACAGCCACTCGGTGAGTTCCGCGCCCAGCCAGGCCGAGATCGCATGGTTGACCAGCGTGGCGGCGAGGATGCCCAGGGCGATCGGCCAGGGCTTGCGGTAGCGGGCCGCCAGCAGCAGGGCCAGCAGCTGGGTCTTGTCGCCGATTTCGGCCAGGGTGACGGTGCCGGTGGAAACCAGCAGGGCGTGCAGGGACAGCATCTACAACTCCGGGGCCAGGCATTCGCGTCGGGCGCGAAGGCAAACGACGCGCTGCCCGGCCCGGGTAAGCACGACGCCTGCCTTCGGTCTTGCCCGGCGGAAGCCAGAAGCTTCGCCCCGCGCACCATGGTCTGCGACCAAGTGTGTTGACGCGCGGAACCCGCTTGCCGCGGGTGGGCTACTCCCCGGAGGAGGAAAGTGCGCGCATTGTAGCCAGCCCCGCATGATCGGGGCGGAGTCGTTCTCATTTGGCGTGGGCCGGCACGGGCGCGCGGTAGGATGGACCCTCCCGCAGCAGGGGTGGATCATGCGCTACCGTCGCCTGGGCAGTTCCGGTCTCCCGCTCTCCGCACTGTCCTTCGGTGCCTGGGTGAATTTCGGCCAGCAGGTGGGGCGCAGCGAGGCGCGCGAGCTGCTGGCGCTGGCGTGGGAGCACGGGGTCAATTTCTTCGACAACGCCGAGGTCTATGGCCATGGCGTCGCCGAGCAGGTGATGGGCGATGCCCTGCGCGACCTGCGTCTGCCGCGCGACGGTTATTGCATCTCCAGCAAGGTCTATTTCGGTGCCTGCGAAGACCCCAGGCCCACGCAGCGCGGCCTGTCGCGCAAGCATGTGACCGACGCCTGCCACGCCGCGCTGCAACGCCTGCGCGTGGACTACCTTGATCTCTTCTATTGCCATCGCCCCGACCCGGAAACCCCGGTGGAAGAAACGGTGCGCGCGATGGATGCGCTGGTGCGCCAGGGAAAGATCCTCTACTGGGGAACGTCGGAATGGCCGGCGGCGCGCATCCGCGAAGCGGCCGATGTCGCACGAAGGCACCACCTGCAGGGGCCGACGATGGAGCAGCCGCAGTACAACCTGCTGCATCGCCAGCGCGTGGAGCTGGAATACGCGCCGCTGTACGCCGAACTCGGCCTCGGTACGACGACCTGGTCGCCACTGGCCTCCGGCTTGCTGACCGGCAAGTACGACACCGAGGTGCCGGCCGATTCGCGACTTGGCCAGGTCGGGCACGGCTGGCTGCGCGACCTGGCGTTCGGCGACCCGGGCAGTCATCGCCGCGAGCGGGTGCGGCGGTTCACCCGGCTGGCAGGGGAACTGGGCGAAAAACCGGCGCCCCTGGCGATTGCCTGGTGCCTGCGCAATCCGCACGTCTCCAGCGTCATCCTGGGCGCCAGCCGGCCCGAACAGCTGCGGGAGAATCTCGGCGCGCTTGACCTGGTGGAGCGCTACGACGACGCCGTATGGGCGCGATTGACGGCCGCCGCGGACTGATCGCGCCACACATCGGTCGGCCCGTGTCGCCCTATTGACTCGCAAATAAGAATCATTATCATCTGAATCCGTTCCACCACGGAGCTTCCCGATGATCACCAACGTCACTCCCTTGCCGAACGTGGATGCCTCGCTGCTGCGCGAGCGTCTGGGCTCACCGGTCCAGGCGCCCGTCGCAGAAGAATCGCTCGACAGCGAACTGCTGCTGAAAGGGCGCCGCGAGATCCTGATCCGGCATGGCGACCGCGTCTACCGCCTGCGCCACACCAGCAACGACAAGCTGATCCTCACCAAGTAAACCGCATTGCCAGCGCTGCCGCAGCGGGCGAAAGCCTCCGCTCCGGTGTCGCGTTCCACCACAACCTGATCTCTCCACCTGGGCGCCAGCCATCGGAATACCGGCCGCCAGCCTTCCGGGTTTTCCCACACCCTTAGGAAAGCTGTACGCCGATGATGCGCCCCACGCTGCTGAGCACCGCTCTGTGGCTGGCATTCGCCAGCCTCGCCCATGCCGAAACCGCTGCCGATACCTCCGGCGCCCCCTCTTCTTCCGCCGATGCGGCCACGCACGAATTCGAGCGCATCCAGGTCACGGCCACGCGCAGCGAGCGCGCCATCGGTGATGTGCCGAACACCGTCAGCGTCATCGACCGCGAAGAACTGGACGACCACCTGGTCCGCGACATCAAGGATCTGGTCCGCTACGAACCCGGCGTGTCGGTGACCTCGAGCTTCGGCCGCTTCGGCTTGGGCGGTTTCCGCATCCGTGGACTGGACGGCAACCGTGTGCGCATCCAGACCGACGGCATTCCCGTGTCCGACGCGTTCTCGATCGGCAGCTTCTCCAACGCCAACCGCGACTTCGTCGATCTCGACACGCTGAAGCAGGTGGAAATAGTCCGTGGTCCGTCCAGTTCGCTGTACGGCTCGGATGCACTCGGTGGCGTGGTCTCGTTCATCACCAAGGATCCGTCCGACTATCTGGAAGACGGCAAGGACGCGTACTTCGGCTTCAAGCTGGGCTACGACAGCAGCTGGGATGGCCTGTTCGGTGGCGCCACGGCGGCCTTCGGTGGCGAGCGCTGGAGCGGACTGGTGGCCGTCAGCCATCGCCAGGGGCAGGAAACCGAGAACCAGGGCAGCGTCGGCGGCACGGGCGCGACGCGCACGCAACCCAATCCCCAGGAGCGCGATGGCCGCAGCCTGCTGACGAAGCTGGTGTTCGCGCCCAGCGAGGACCAGCGCTTCAAGCTGACGGTGGAAGGCAACGAGGACAGCGCCGATACCGACCTGCTGACGCAGCAGGGCTTCCAGTCGCTGACGCGCGCCACCAACGTGTCGGTCATCGCGCGCGATCACCAGACCCGTGCGCGCGTCGCGTTCACCCACGAATGGGACCAGCTCGGCACCGCGTTCGCCGACAGCCTGGACTGGCAGATCTATCGCCAGGACAGCGAAACCACCCAGTACACGCGCGAGGACCGGACCCTGCCGGCGCCGACGCTGCGCGACATCCGCGAGCGCGAGTTCAATTTCGACCAGCGCACGTACGGCCTGCAGGCCAACTTCCGCAAGCGCTTCGGCGAAGGCGTGCGCCATGACCTGGCCTACGGGCTGGATGTGTCGCAGACCGAGACGCGCCAGAAGCGCGATGGCCTGCGTACGTTCCCGCTGACCGGCACCAGCACGCCGGTGATGTCGCCCGATGTGTTTCCGGTGCGCGACTTCCCGGTCAGCGAGACCACCAATGCCGCGCTTTACGTACAGGACGAGATCAGCTTCGCCGACGGTGCCTTCCGCCTGGTGCCGGGACTCCGCGTGGACCACTACCGTCTGCAGCCCGAGCTTGACCCGATCTTCGCCGGTGACAATCCGGGCGTGGCGGTGGTGGACATCACCGAAACCAGTGTCTCGCCCAAGCTTGGCATGGTGTGGCACTTCGCACCGGACTGGTCGCTGTTCGGCGGCTACGCGCATGGCTTCCGCTCACCGCCCTACAACGACGTCAACATCGGCTTCACCAATGTGCAGTTCGGTTATACCGCCATCGCCAATCCGGACCTGAAGCCGGAAACCAGCGACGGCCTGGAACTGGGCGTGCGTTTCTCGGGCGAGGCGGTCTATGCAAGCCTGTCGGGCTACTACAACCGCTATGACGATTTCATCGAATCCATGCGCTTCATCGGTTTCAACGCCGATGGCCTGATGATCTACCAGTCGCAGAACATCGCCGAAGCCGAAATCCATGGCGTGGAAGCCAAGGCCGGCGTGGACTTCGGCGCACTGTCCGATGCATGGGCAGGCTGGTCGCTGCGCGGCGCGGCGGCGTGGTCGCGTGGCGAGGACCGCAGTAACGGCACGCCGCTGGACAGCGTGGATCCGCTGACCGCGACGCTGGGCCTGGCGTATGACCAGGACACCTGGGGGGCCGAACTGGCGGGCCGGTTCGTGGACCGCAAGGACCGGGTTTCCGATCCGTCCTACTACCAGCAGGGGGGATACGGCGTGCTCGACCTGTACGCGCACTGGAATTTCGCACCGGGAGCCAAGTTCAACGTGGGCGTGTTCAACCTGGCGGACCGCAAATATTCCGATGCCGGTGACGTGCCACTGGTCGCCGACACCAGCACCACGCTGGACCGTTACACCGCGCCGGGCCGCACGCTGTCGGCCAGTCTCTCGGTGAACTGGTAGCCGCCGTGACCCGCGTGCCGGGGCATCCGGGCAGCGTGCGCTTGCATCAGGCGGGCCGGTTGCCCACGTCCCGGCAACTGGCTGCACTGGGCACGGTGCTGTGCCTCTATCGCACGCAGCACGGCAGCGAGCTTGCCGGCTGGCACCAGGCCGTGCGCGCGGAAGTCTGCGCCGGTCTGGACAGCGATGGTCTGAACGAAAGCGTGGTGTTCTTCGATGCGGCCGGTCGCTGCTGCTGGCGTCTCTGCCTGTTGCCCGACAGCGATTTCGTGGCCTGGGATCGCCTGATCGACGCGCTGCCCGCACGTGCAGAGAACGCCGGCGAAGGCCTGGGCGAACGCCTGTGGCGGCGCCTGGCCGGAAGGCTGTCGAACGGGCAGTGGCGTGCCTGCGCGCTGCGCCTGCATGCCGTGGCGCAGGAGGTCGCACCGCAGGCGCAAGCCACGCCATGGCTGGCGGCCAGCCTGGCAACGGTCTCGCCTCTGGGCGTGGCCACGGCGCGCAGGATCGCACTTGCCGAAGGTGCCGAGGCGGATGCGTCGATCGATGACTGTTGTTGCGCGGCATCGGCTTGCCCGGCTGGGCCGCGCGTGGATGGAAAAGGTGCGGGGGACGGCGACGTGATCCCGCTGGTCAGATTCAAACAGAGAGAAGCCTCATGAAGAAACCGGTAGCCGTTCTGCTTGCCACCACCGCCATATGTGTTTCCACCCAGGCGGAGGCCGCGACCGATCCCGCGCGTGACCGCCAGTCGATCCTCGCGATGCAGGGTGACTATGTCGTCGATTTCGCTTTCGACGAGACGGTGCTGCTGCAGCCGGGGTATGAACGCCAGGCCGCCATGCGCAGTGGTGGCGACGAGACCGTCATCGTGGTGGAAGACACGCCCACACGGATCGTGCTGCAGCACATCCTGGTGGACGCCAAGAGCGGCCACGTGACCAAGCACTGGCGCCAGGACTGGACCTACCAGGCACCGACCCGCTTCGAGTTCACCGCCGACCAGACGTGGCATGTGCGCGCCGTCGATGCCGCGCTGAACGCGGGTGCCTGGACCCAGTGCGTCTACGAAGTCAGCGATGCGCCGCGCTACTGCGGTACGGGTCGCTGGGACTACGCCAACGGCGTGGCCACCTGGACCAGCGACGTCAGCTGGCGTCCGCTGCCGCGCCGCGAATACACCAAGCGCAGCGACTACAACGCGCTGGCGGTGGTCAATCGCCACACGCTGACGCCGAACGGCTGGACGCACGAGCAGTTCAATACCAAGGTGTTGCGCAAGCCCGACGGCACGCAGGTGGAACTGGCGCGCGAGTTCGGCTTCAACGATTACCAGAAAACCGTCGATGTCGACTTCAAGCCGGCCCGCGACTACTGGCAGGCCACCGCCGCCTACTGGGCCAAGGTGCGCGCGCACTGGGACGGCTTCCTGTCCAGCGCGCCGGGCGTACACCTGAAGACCAAGGTCGACGGCATGGCGATGATCATCCCGTTGTTCACCCAGGCCAGCGACGTGCAGGCAGGAAAGCCGGTGACCGATGCGCAGATCGCGGCGGTGTTCACGCAATGGGTCGACAACGCACCCGCCGAAGTAAACGCATCGGCGCGGGTGGCGAAGTAGGCAGGTTTGAACCGGCACAGGGACGTGCCCTTCCGTCTTCCGCACCTCGTCAACAAAAAAAGCCCCCGCGTTCGGCGGGGGCAGGGGATTCACGGGAGCAGGTTTCTTGTAATGGCTCAAAGCGGGATGGAGGCGGGCGCGGCGGCTGGCGTGTCGTTGTCTTCGAAGGTCTGCACGTTGCCATCCTGGTCGACGATGACCATGCGTCGCTTCTCGATGGCCTGGGGCGTAGTCGCGCCGTGTGGCAGCGGGTGCTGGCGCAGCGCGATGCGCGGCGCCACGGGCAGGCGCAACGGCATGGACCTGGGCACGGTGATGATGGCGGTGCGCGGCTGGCGGTCACGCAGGTACTCGATGGCCACCTTGGCGTCTTCGGGCTTGCCGCGCAGGGCATCCATCACGTCGCGTGGTGACGACACGGCCTTGCCTTCGACCTTGCGGATCACGTCGCCGGCCTGCAGTTCGTCCAGGTCGTCCCCGCGGGACAGGACCAGCACACCTGCATCGGTGCCGAAGTAGCGACCCAGCGAGGCATCCACCGTCGCGAGATTGAGGCTGCTCCAGCGGAAGGCCTCCGCCAGCAGCGGCAGCTGGCAGTCGTCGCCCTTGCAGTCCTCCAGCTTGCCCAGGCGGCGAAGTTCGCGCTGCACTTCCGGTGCGATGCCCATGCGCAGTTCATCCAGCGGCAAGGGCACGCCCTCCAGCCATGGCATGCCTGCGCCATCGCCGGGCATCGCCGACGCCGGTGCCGCGCCGACGGCGCGGCTGGAGAACGCCATGCGCGGACTGCTCAGCGAGGGCGTAACGCGCACGGACTGCGTGCGGCCGTCGCGCTGGTAGTCCAGCGCAACCGGGGTGCCGGCAGCGAGATCGGCCAGCGCAAGGCGTGCATGCGCCAGCCTGGCTTCGGCGTCCTTGCCGGTGATCGGGTTGCCGGCGATCTTCAACACCCTGTCGCCCGCTTTCAGGCCGGCCTTGGCCGCGCCGCTGTCGGGCGTGACGCCGGTGATGCGCACGCCGGCTTCGGCGTCGCCGGCAAGCAGTACGCCCAGGCGGGGTTGGGGTCGGCTCACGCGATCGATATGGATCGCCGCAGGCAGCGCGCCGGATTGCCGGGACAGATCGGCGACGCGTTTGGCCGCGCGCTGCAGATCGGCACGGGCGGCTTCCAGTTCCTTCTGTTTCGTTGCCGTGTCGTCCTGTTGGGCGAGGCCGTCGAACGGACACATCAGTGCGAGCGAAAGCAGGGTGGCGGTGAACAGGGTCGGTTTCATTCGGGCCTCTTGGCGTGATGCTCGTGGCGGATCAATAGACGGACGGATCGGTGTGCGGCAGCTCGCCCCGCGCGACTTGCCAGCGCTGCGTGGTGGCCACGCCGGTCAGCTGGCGCAGCGTGTCCACGCGTTGCTGCCAGAGATCGGCCTGCGCATCGGAGGACATCGCGGGCTGCGACAGGGCGGCGTCGATGCTGGCCACGCGATCCTGCAGCCCGGCGGACAGCGCTTCCGTGGCGGCATTGGCAACCTGTGAATCCGGCAGCTGCGCCAGCACGGCCTCGAGCTGCGCGGATTCGGCATACAGCGCGTCGAGGGGATCCGGCCCCGAGGGTTCAACACGTCGTGCGGCGACGACAGGCGCGTGGCCGGCCGTCGCGCGGTTGCGATCGGGCGGGGAAACCACGCCGACGTCGCCATCGACGACAGTCGCGCTCTCTGCTGCAAGGCGCGGCATTTCCTCCGATGGCGGAACCCGCGGACGTGCTTCTCCATATATATGTGTGGGAACCGCCGCCGGGCGCGCGCTGGCCTGGCGTTCGACGACGCCCGGCGTGGCAGGCGGTGCCGGCCGCGTGAACTGCCATGCCGGCACCGACACGACCACCATCACCGCGGCCATCATCGCAGCGCGGTGCCACCGGCGTTGACGGGCAGACCGTACGGACAAGGTGGGGGGCAGGCGAGCGGCCAGCGTCGACCAGCCGTCCGATGGCGGCGTTTCCATGGGAAGTGCGGCGAGTGCGTCGCCCCAGTCGCGTGGCGCCGGGCGATGTGCGCGGGAATCAGGCATGGGCGGGTTCCTCGATCTGCAGCAGCGCTCGCAGGCGGCGGGTGCCCCGCGACAGCTGTGACTTGGAGAAGCTGGGCGTGCGCTGCATCAGCGTGGCGATCTCGTCGTGCGTATAGCCCTCGGCGTGGTACAGCCACAGCACGCTGTGGGTGCTCGCGGGCAGTGATTCAAGCGCGCGCTGCAGCAGGGCGGCGTCGGCGGCTGCCGGTGGCGGCAGGCCGTGGTCCTCGGGCAGGTCGTCTTCGTCCACGGCGATCTCGGCGACCAGCCGCTTCTGCCGGCGCAGCCGCAGCAGTGCCTCGTTGACGGCGATCTGTCGCAGCCAACCCCAGAACGGGCTGTCGCCGCGGAAATCGGGCAGGTGGTGGAAGAGCTTGAGCATGGTGTCCTGCAATACCTCGCTGGCCGCCTCGCGATCGCCACAGATGCGCAATGCCAAGGTGAAAACCGGACGCTCGAATCGCCGGTACAGCTGCTCGAACGCGTCCTGCCCGCCTGCACGGGCGCGGGCGACCAGGCTTTCCGGCACATCGATGGCGAACGAAGACCTTGGCAAGCGGGCGGTTTCGGTGGGCTGTCAGGGAATAGGGATGCCGCAGCGGGCAATACCGTCGCAGCGACCGGAAAGTTCCTCCCGCGCGTCCTTCGCCGGCCGACGCCGGGCCACCGCCGCCGAGGTCTATACTCGACGCGTATCCGTGGATTCGAGGGGGAGAACAACGATGTTCGAGACAAGCTTCGTGGCGATCGTCCTGCTGGTCGCCGGCATCATCATCCTGTTCAAGACCGTGCGGATGGTGCCGCAGGGGTTCGAATGGACCGTCGAGCGTTTCGGCAAGTACACGCACACGCTGGACCCGGGCCTGCACTTCCTGTTCCCGATCGTCTACGGCATCGGCCGCAAGATCAACGTGATGGAACAAGTGCTGGACGTGCCCAGCCAGGACGTCATCACCAAGGACAACGCCGTGGTCAAGGTGGACGGCGTGGTGTTCTTCCAGGTGCTGGACGCGGCCAAGGCTGCGTATGAAGTCTCCAACCTGGAGCAGGCCACCATCGCGCTGGTGCAGACCAACATCCGTACCGTGATCGGCTCGATGGACCTGGACGAGTCGCTGAGCCAGCGCGAAACCATCAACGCCCAGCTGCTCAACGTGGTCGACCAGGCCACCAATCCCTGGGGCATCAAGGTCAACCGCATCGAGATCCGCGACATCCAGCCGCCGCGCGACCTGGTGGATGCCATGGCGCGGCAGATGAAGGCCGAGCGCGAGAAGCGCGCGCAGATCCTGGAGGCGGAGGGTTCGCGCCAGTCCGAGATCCTGCGCGCCGAAGGCGAGAAGCAGGCGGCGGTGCTGGAAGCCGAGGGCCGCAAGGAGGCCGCGTTCCGCGATGCCGAGGCGCGCGAGCGCCTGGCCGAAGCGGAAGCCAAGGCTACCCAGATGGTCAGCGATGCCATCGCGAAGGGCGACGTGCAGGCGATCAACTACTTCATCGCGCAGAAGTACGTGGAAGCCTTCAAGGAACTGGCCACGGCGCCCAATCAGAAGTTCGTGCTGATGCCGATGGAAAGCAGCGGCATCATCGGCTCGATCGCCGGCATCGCCGAACTGGCCAAGGAAGCGCTGACCAAGCAGCAGGCCGCGCCCCCGCGCGTGCCGCCGCGGGCGGGGGGCTGAGCCATGCGCTGGGATGTGGCGGGTTGGGCCGCGGTGGCCTTGCTGCTGTTCGCGGCGGAAACGATGGCGCCGGGCGCCTTCATGCTGTGGATGGGATTCGCGGCGGCGCTGGTCTTCCTGGGCGTGCTGCTGGTGGATGGCATTCCGCTGCTGGCACAGGTGGCGGCCTTCGTCGTGCTCAGCTTCATTTCCATCCAGATCTATCGCACCTGGTTCCGCGGCAAGGCACGCGAGAGCGACAAGCCCTTGCTCAACCGCCGTGCCGAACAGCTGGTCGGCAAGGTCGCGACACTGGACCAGGCCATCATGGGCGGCCGCGGCCGGGTCAAGATCGACGATGCGTTCTGGGTAGTGGATGGCCCCGACCTGCCGGTGGGCACGCGCGTGCGTGTGGTGGCCGTGGACGGAATGACGCTGAAGGTCCAGGAGGCCTGAGCCATGCGCACGGCGATGCTCGGTTGGCTGACATCGCTGCTGGCTGCTTCGCCCACCGCCACACCGGAACTGGTGGGCAAGGTGGTACCGCCGTACCCGGAGGGGCTGCAGGACATCGGCGGCAGCTGCGTGTCCGATTCCGCCGACCCGGCGCGCGTCTGCGATTACGCCATCACCCTGCTGGCATCGACGCCCCTCGAGGATGACGTGGTGCCCGAGCCGCGCTACGTGATGGCGGGAAAGATGGTCGGCCGCGATGGTGCACGCGCGCGCTGGCAGGTCACCGACGCGGTGCCGTATCCGCGGGTGGCGCCAGGCTATTACCTGCAGTTCGGTACGTGCCGCCTGCAGGGCCGGAACGATGCCCGCGTCGCCGCCATCGTGCGCCAGCACGGCATGCAGGCGTGGCTCGACGACGTCGCCTGGGCCGGTCGCCTTGAGCTGCCTGCCGGGCGCTTCACCGTGCTCGATACCCGGGCCGTCGACTGCATCAACGAGGCCTACGACGGCCTGTAGCAGGCAATCCGCGCGCGCGGCGGGCTTCTGGGATAATGCGCTTCTTTGTCCCGGACGCCGTCATGACCCAGAAGACCATCCTCAACGACACCCATCGCGCGCTCGGCGCCAAGATGGTCGACTTCGGCGGCTGGGACATGCCCATCCACTACGGCTCGCAGATCGAGGAACACCACCTGGTCCGCCGCGACGCCGGCATGTTCGACGTCAGCCACATGACCGTGGTGGACCTGCGCGGCGCGCGCACGCGCGCGTTCCTGCGCCACCTGGTCGCCAACTCCGTGGACAAGCTGCAGAAGCCGGGCAAGGCGCTGTACACCACCATGCTGGACCGGAACGGCGGCGTGATCGACGACCTGATCGTCTACTTCATGGCCGAGGACTTCTTCCGCCTGGTGGTCAACGCCGCCACCCGCGACAAGGACCTGGCGTGGATCACCGCCCAGGCCGCCGCCTTCGACGTGCAGGTCAGCGAGCGCCCCGAGTTCGCGATGATCGCCGTGCAGGGCCCGACCGCGCGCGAGCGCGTGCAGGGGCTGCTGCGCGAAACCGACCGTGCCGGCGCAGCCAAGCTGGCACGCTTTGCCGCGATGGATGCGCAGACCGCCACCGGTATTCCCCTTTTCGTCGCGCGCACCGGCTACACCGGCGAGGACGGTTACGAGATCGTGTTGCCGGAAAACGAAGCGGTCGCCTTCTGGAATGCGCTGCTCGACGCCGGCGTCAAGCCGGCAGGCCTGGGGGCGCGCGACACGCTGCGCCTGGAGGCCGGCATGAACCTCTATGGCCAGGACATGGACGAGACCGTCTCGCCGTACGAAGCGGCGCTTGCCTGGACGGTGGCGCTGGACGTGGGTGCTGATTCGAAGCCGCGCGACTTCATCGGCCGCGACGTGCTGGAACAGCAGAAGGCCAACGGCGTGCCGCGCCAGCTCATCGGCCTGGTGATGGACGAGAAGGGCGTGCTGCGCCACGGCCAGAAGGTGCTCACCGCGCATGGCGAGGGCGAGATCCTCTCCGGCACCTTCTCCCCCACCCTGGGCAAGGCCATCGCCTTCGCGCGGGTGCCGGCCGGCGATATCGCGCTGGGTGCGGAAGGCGGCGTGCGGGTGGACATCCGCGGCAAGGAAGTGCCGGTGCGCGTGGTGAAGTTCCCGTTCGTGCGCGACGGCCAGCCGCAGCCAGGCGTGCTGGACTGAGCGGCGTCGTGGCGGCCACGGTCGACTACTTCTTCTCGCTGGTATCGCCGTATGCCTACCTCGGGCATGCGGCGTTCCTGGAGGTCGCCCGCCGGCATGGCGTGGCCGTTCGCTACCGTCCCGTGCACATGCTGGAAGTGTTCGCCGCCGCCGGAGGCGTCCCGTTGGGGCAACGCCCCGCATCGCGCCAGCGCTACCGCCTGCTTGAACTGCAGCGCTGGCGGGCCGCACGCGATCTCCCGCTGAACCTGCATCCCCGCTTCTTCCCGGTGGACGCGTCGCTGGCCGACCGCGCCGCCATCGCGCTGCTGCATGCGGACCGGGATCCTGCCGACTACATGCTGTCGGTGTTCCGTGCGCTGTGGGTGGAAGACGCCGACATCGCCGACCCGCAGGTGCTGGCGACATGCCTGGCCATGCAGGGCCATGACGCCGCGAAGGTGCTCGCGTCCGCCGGGGCGGATGGCGTCCATGCCGAGTATCAGGCCAACACCGAAGCGGCGATGAGGGCGGACCTGCCCGGCGTGCCCGGCTATGTGCGCGACGGCGAAGCCTTCTGGGGGCAGGACCGCATCGCGCAGCTGGACGACGCGCTGCGCAGTGGACGCGCGGCCTTCCTGCCCACCTGACAGGCGGTGCTTCCTTCACCGCCTGCTTACTCCGCTAAACTATCGTTCCTGTCCCGACCCACTGTTCGAATCCGGAGTAGCCCCATGAGTGAGATTCCTGGCGATCTTAAATTCCTCAAGTCCCATGAATGGGCGCGCGTCGAAGGTGGTGGCCGCATCACCGTCGGCATTTCCGACCACGCGCAGGGCCTGCTGGGCGACCTGGTCTATGTCGAACTGCCCAACGTGGGCGACCGCATCGAAGCCGGCAACGCCAGCGCCGTCGTCGAGTCGGTGAAGGCCGCTTCGGACGTCTACAGCCCGGTCACCGGCAAGGTCGTCGAGGTGAACACCGCCCTCAGCGACAAGCCCGAGACCATCAACGAGGACGCCTACGGCGAAGGCTGGATCTTCGTGATCGAAGCCGAAGAGCCCGACCAGCTCAACGAGCTGCTGTCGCCGGACGACTACGCCGAACTGCTGGAAGACGAAGACCACTAAGCCGGTCTTCCCTGCGGATACCCGGGGAGCCGGGAGTGGTGGATCGACGATCCGCCATTCCCTGGCTCCCCGTTTCGTTTCCGGAAGCGTGGCGACATGCCAGGGACGTGACATGCCGTTCGTCGGCAGCGGTGCGCTGGAGCCAGGCGCGCCAGATGATTGACGCGCACATCACCGCGTCGGCCGCGCGCGGCGCCATCATCGAGCGGCGTTCGGGACGGATCGCCCATGCCGCTGGCCGAGATCCGTGCGCAAGGCGAGTGGCGACGTCGTGCTTCGCCAAGGGCATCGAAGGTCACGCCGCACGGTGCCGATGTGTCGCTCGTCGCGTCGCTGCGGTGCGTCGGCACGCCGCGATCGGCTGCCGACGATGCCTTCGGCGGCGAAAAATTCTTGCGCAAATCGACGCATTCCGGCTTGTGCGACGCGAAATCCGGCACCCCCTGCGAAAGTTTTTTTTAGCCGCCGTTCAACCCTGCAGGACGCCTTCGAAGGTCGCGCGTCCGCGACCCGAGGCATCGCCTCCATGATGCGTGCGCATCGCACGCGAAAAAAAAACATGCGTTTTCCCGATGTTTTTTTACAAGGGCTTCCTGCATGGGTGCGCATGACGCCTTCGTTGCCGGCACGGGCGACGACCGCGGGCGTGTCGAACGACCGGGTGGCGCGACGCCCGCTCCCGAAAAAAGTTTCGCTAAAGTGTTGACACCTTGAAAAACCGTGATTAGGTTTCGCCCCAGCAGAGCATGCTGCGGAAGCGAGTGAGTCGAATCAACACGACAGCGCGAGAGACAACAAGGCCAATCGTCCGCACCGGGATCTCGGTGGACGCAGGGTTCGCTTCCCCCCGAAAAACGCATCGCCCCATTTCCAGAGCACCCGTGTCGCCGCGCGACGCGGGTGTTTTCGTATTTGTAGGGAGCCGGGTTTCGCACGCCCGACCCCCTGGAGAATCCGCACTGCCGCGCTGGTCGCGGTGGCGGCTGCCGGCGGGTCCGACTCCCGCGGCGTTTCTTGCAACTGGGCCTGCCTGCGGGCAGATGTGCTGTAACCAGATGTACCAATCCATAGTTCATTGACGAGGAGCCATCACATGGCAACGAAGAAAGCTGCGAAAAAGAAACCGGCTGCCAAAAAGGCCGCCAAGAAGGCCACCAAGAAGTCGGCGGCCAAGAAGACCGTGAAGAAGGCAGTGAAGAAGGCTGCCAAGAAGGTCGCCAAGAAGGTCGCCAAGGCCAAGAAGGCAGTGAAGAAGGTCGCCAAGAAGGCTGCGAAGAAAGTAGCCAAGAAGCCGGCGAAGAAGGCTGCCAAGAAGACCGCCAAGAAGGCCACCAAGAAGGCTGCCAAGAAAGTAGCCAAGAAGCCTGCCAAGAAGGCTGCCAAGAAGACCGCGAAGAAGGCTGCCAAGAAAGTAGCCAAGAAGCCGGCCAAGAAGGCCGCGAAGAAGGCCGCCAAGAAGCCTGCCAAGAAGTCCAAGAAGAAAGCGGCCCCGGTCGCGCTGCCGGCAACTCCGGCTCCGCTGATCTAAGCCAACCCCGATTAGCCGTAACACCATGGACTCTCTCCCCGATGCCCAGCGGGGGGAGAGTTTTTTTATGGGCGACCGGTTAGCCTGTCGCCGTCCGTGACCGGGAGGAGAGACGCATGAGGATCATCAAGTGGGTGTTGGCCGTGATCGTCGGCCTGGGCTTGCTGGCGGGGGTAGGCAGCCTGCTGCTGCCGGCCAGCACGCACGTCGAGCGGGCCATCACCATCGACCGCAGCCCGGAGCAGGTCTACGCCACGCTCAACTCGTTCGAGCGCTTCTCCGCCTGGTCGCCCTGGGCCGAATACGACCCGCAGGCCAGGTACACCTTCGAGGGACCGGCCAGCGGCGTGGGCGCGCGCATGCGCTGGGTGGGAAATCGTTCGGTGGGCAGCGGCAGCCAGCAGATCACCGAAAGCATCCCGCACCGGAAGATCGTGGTGGCCTTGGACTTCGATGGCAGTGTGGCCCGCGCCACCTACCTGATCGAACCCGCAGGCAGCGGCACGCGGTTGACCTGGGCCTTCGACAGCGACCATGGATACAACCCGTTCGGCCGCTGGCTGGGCCTGCTGTTCGACCGGATGATCGGTGCGGACTACGAGAAGGGCTTGTTGAAGCTGAAGGGCCTGCTGGAAAGCACGCAGGCCTGAGCGGCAGCGCCACGCGCGTACCACCGCCGTGCGGCGGTACGGGCGACTCGGGAACTTACTGGGGCGTCGCCTTGGCCCGCTGCGAGGACGTGCCGCTCTCTTCGTTTGGCGGCATGGCCGGTGAGTCGGCCATCAGCAGGTCGTAATCGCTCGGCGTATCGACCCACGGTTGCCCAGGGATGCCCATCGCGCGATCCAGGATGGTAGGCAGCAGGCCTGAGGGCAGCGAACTGTCGCTGTTCCAGACGATCGCCACGCCCAGGTCGCGTTCCGGCAACAAGGCCACCAGACCGCGGTAGCCCTGCACGGCGCCGGCATGGAACACCACCGGCTGTCCCGCGTAGTCGAACACCCGCCAGCCCAGCGCGTAGCTGGCCGCATGCAGGCGTTCGCGACGCCAACCGGCGCGCATTTCGCCGGGCGTGGAGATGATGGGCGCGTGCAGCGTGGCCAGCAGCGGTGCGGGCAACACGTCGGTGCGGTGGCCGGTCTGCGCCAGCAACCATTGCGCCAGGTCGCTGGCGCTGGCGTTGACGCCGGCGGCCGGTGGCAGGCGGTAGTAGGTGGGCTTGGGCGTCAGCGACACCCAGCCGTTGCGGCTGCGCACGTGCGGGCGCGCCCAGCGCGTGCTGCCCTGGATGCCGGAGAGCCCCACGCTGGCGTCATTCATGCCCAGCGGCTTGAAGATGCGGCGGTCGAGCGCCTGGTCGTAGAACGTGCCCGACGCAGCGAACACCACGTCGCCCACCAGGCTGAAGGCCACATTCTGGTAGGCATAGCACTGGCCCGGTGCGCACTTCAGCGGGGCGTAGGCCAGCTTGCGGGTGACGTCGTAGTAATCGGCGTTGCCCTCGATGTCGCGGTCGAACGCGTTGTGCGACTGCAGGCCGACGCGGTGGCTCAGCAGATCGGCCACGGTCACCCGCGATGCCGCGGCCGAATCGCTGAGCTGGAAGCCCGGCACGTACTGGCTGACCTTGCTGTCCCATCGCAGCGAACCGTCGTTGACCATCAGGCCGGTCAGCGTGCTGGCGAACGCCTTGGACAGCGAAGCCAGGCGGAACACGGTGTGCGAATCCACCGCCTGCGGTGCGGCCACGTCGGTGACCCCGTAACCGCGCGCACTCAGCACGCGGCCGTTGTGCACGATGGCCATCGCCATGCCGGGCACGCGCTGGCCCACCGTCAGCTGCTGCGCCATCCTCTCGAAGCTGGCAACGTCAAAGCCCTGAGCCAATGGCAACATCCGCTGCTCGGCCAGTGCGGTACGGTAGGGGCGTGGCTGCGTGGGCGAGGAGTAGTGCGTGCCCGTGCTGACCGGGGCAGCGCTGGTGGTCGCCGGACTGGCGGTGTCGTTCCAGCGCAATGGCGTCTGTGCGGTGGAGGACAGCGTCAGGGGCAACAGCATGCCGACCAGCCCGAACCTGAGGGACTGCATCGTCCGCCGTGTACCCTTGTGTTTCATTTTGCGCGTGGCCTGCATGAGCTCTTGCTGTCGGGGATCATAACGCCGCTTTTTTCGATTGCACAAACCGGGAGAAGTTCCATGTCCATGTTGTTCATCCTGCTTCTGATTATGGGTGTGGCGGCCGTCGCAGTTATCTGGGGCGTTGGCATCCATAACGGCCTGGTGGCGGCACGCAACGCATTCAGGAATGCTTTCGCGCAGATCGATGTCCAGCTGCAGCGGCGCTTCGACCTGATTCCCAATCTGGTGGAGACGGCCAAGGGCTATCTGAACCACGAGCGCGAAACCCTGGAATCCGTGGTGGCGGCGCGTTCAGCGGCGCAATCGGGCCTGGCGGCGGCCAAGGCCCATCCTGGCGATCCTGGTGCCATGGCGCAGCTGGCGGCGGCGCAGGGGCAGCTGAACGCGGGTCTGGGCCGCCTGCTCGCGGTGGCGGAGGCCTATCCGGATCTGAAGGCCAACCAGAACATGATGCAGCTGACGGAGGAGCTGACCTCCACCGAGAATAAGGTGGCGTTCGCGCGCCAGGCCTACAACGATGCGGTGATGGCCTACAACAACAGGCGCGAGATGTTTCCCTCCAGCGTGGTGGCGGGTGCGTTCAACTTCACCCCCGCCGCGTTGCTGGACATCCCGGCGGAGAAGGTCGCCCAGGTGCGCGAGGCGCCGAGGGTGCAGTTCTGATCCGTCGCCCGGCGTGACGGCGTGCATGCGTCCTGTGCGGGGAGCGCCGGACGCGGGGAACCAGGCGACGAGTGCAGGCCCGGCGTGGCAGGGCAGATTGGACAAGGGGAATGATGCGATGAATTTCTTCGAGCACCAGGCCGCGGCACGGCGTGGATCGTGGCGGATGGTCATGCTGTTCGCGCTGGCCGTGGCGGGCATCGTCGCGGTGGTGGATGTGGTGGTGCTGGTGCTGCTCGGCAGCCAGCTGTGGGACGGTGGCGAAGGCAGTGGCTCGGTCGTCGGCGTGTTGCTGCTGGCCACGCTGGGCACGCTGGCGGTGATCGGGTTGGGTTCGCTTTACCGGCTGGCCTCGCTGCGCACGGGCGGCGAAGCGGTAGCCCAGCAGATGGGGGGCAGCGAAGTGCCGCCGCAGACCACGGATCCCTCGTTGCGCCGGCTGCGCAACGTGGTGGAGGAGATCGCGATCGCCTCCGGCGTGCCGGTGCCGCGGGTGTATGTGCTGGAGAACGAAGCCGCGATCAATGCCTTCGCCGCCGGCTATTCGCCCGCCGACGCGGCGGTGGCCGTCACCCGCGGCGCGCTGGACCGCTTGAACCGCGACGAGCTGCAGGGCGTCATCGCGCACGAGTTCAGCCACATCCTCAATGGCGACATGCGGCTGAACATCCGACTGATGGGCGTGCTGTTCGGCATCATGATGCTGGGCATCGTCGGTCAGCGCGTGCTGGTCTACGGACGTGGCGCGCGCGGCAGGGACGGCGTGGCCGTGCTGGGGATCGCGATGGCGGCAATGGTGGCCGGCGGCGTGGGGCTGTTCTTCGGCCGCATGATCAAGGCGGGTGTGAGCCGTCAGCGCGAACTGCTGGCGGATGCGTCCGCCGTGCAGTTCACCCGGCAGACGGCGGGGCTGGCCGGCGCGCTGAAGAAAATCGGCGGCCTGTCCGCCGGTTCGACACTGGAGGACAAGGGCAAGGTGGAGGAAGTCAGCCACATGCTGTTCGGCGAGGGGCGTGCGTTCTCGCGCCTGTTCGCCACCCATCCGCCCCTGCTGCAGCGCATCCGCATGCTGGACCCGCTGTTCGGCAAACAGCAACTGGACGACCTGACCCGCCGTTGGGCGGTCTCGCCCCCGGACGGGCGGCAGGAAGACATCGCGAAAGGGCTGGCCGCACGCGAGCCTTCCGCATTGCCGCCGCCATCGACTTCCATCCCGCTGACGCCGGCGATGGTCGCCGCGCAGGTCGCCACGCCCACGCCCGACGACTACCGCCGCGCCCACGTCATCGCCACCGAGCTGCCGGAGCAACTGCACGCGCTGGCGCGCGACCGCGAACAGGTCATGCCCTTGCTGCTGGGCCTGGTGCTCGATGCCGCGGAAACGGTGGCCGCCCGCCAGCGTTTCGAGATCGCGGCACGCCTCGGCGCGCCCATGGCCGAGCGCGCCGTCGCGCTGCGCGAGACGCACCTGCGCCACCTGCACCCCATGCTGCGGCTGCCCCTGGCAGCGCTCGCCTTCCCGCTGCTGCGCCGCTTCCCGCGGCCGGAACTGGATGCCTTCATCGATACCGTCGACGCTGCGGCGCATGCCGACGGCAGCGTGTCGTTGTTCGAATACTGCCTGGCGCGGCTGTTGCAGGTGCAGGTGCGCGAAGCCCTCTCACCCGGCCGCGACAGACCGTTCGGGCGGCGCAAACCGCGCGATGTGCGCCAGCCGTTCGCCACGTTGCTGGCCGTCATCGCCCAGGCCGGGCACGACTCGCCGGCGAGGGCGCAACAGGCCTACCTGGCCGGCCTGCAGCGCGTGCTTCCACGCGACCATCTGCCCTACACGCCCCCGACGGGAGGCGTGCAGGCGCTGGATGAGGTCTGGGAGCCGCTGGATGGCCTGGATCCGCTGGCGAAGGAGCTGCTGGTGGAGGCCGTGGTCGCCGCGGTGAGCCATGACGGCCAGGTACGCGTGGAGGAAGCCGAGCTGCTGCGCACCGTCTGTGCGGTGCTGCATTGCCCCCTGCCCGCCATGCTGGAAGGCAAGTAATCGTCAGGCCGTCAGCGCGGGGTGCGGTGCGGCCTGCGGCACGACGGGTGTCGCTGAAGACAGGGGCACCCGCCCCCGGATCAGGTCCGAGGCCCGCTCGGCGATCATGATGGTGGGCGCGTTGGTGTTGCCGCCGATCAGGCGCGGCATCACCGAGGCGTCCACCACGCGCAGGCCCTGCAGGCCCTGCACGCGCAGCTCCGTATCCACCACCGCGCCGTCGTCGCTGCCCATGCGGCAGGTGCCGATCGGGTGGTAGACGGTTTCGGCCTTGGCACGGATGAAGTCCATCAACTCGGCGTCCGACAGATTGGTGCGGGCGGGATGGATGGGGGCGCCGCGGTAGGCGTCGAAGGCCTTCTGCGCGAACAGCTCGCGCGACAGCTTGGCGCATTCGACCATCATCTTCATGTCGAAGCCGTCCGGATCGCCCAGGTAATTGGCCTGGATGCGGGCGTCGGCGCGTGGATCGGCGCTGGCCAGGGTCACCTCGCCGCGGCTGCGCGGACGCAGGAAGCACGCATGCAGGGTATAGCCGTCGCCGGCCAGCCGGTTGCGGCCGTGGTCGTCCAGCATCGCCGGGACGAAATGCAGCTGGATGTCGGCGCGCTCGTCGGGTGCCAGCGCCGAACGTACGAACGCACCGCCTTCGGCGATGTTGCTGGTGCCGGGGCCGCGATGGCCGCGCAGGAAGTAATCGAAGGCGGTCTTCAGCTCGCTGGTACGGTCGTAGGTCACGCGTTGCGTCGAATGCTGCAGCGTGCAGATATCCAGGTGGTCCTGCAGATTGCGCCCGACGGCGGGCAGGTCATGCCTCACCGTGATGCCATGTTCGCGCAGGTGGTCGGCCGGGCCGATGCCCGACAGCATCAGCAGCTGCGGCGAATTGATGGCGCCACCGCTCACCAGTACCTCGCGCTCGCAGCGCACGGTCACCTCGTGTCCGCTGCGGGCGTAGGCCACGCCCACCGCGCGACCGTTCTCCAGCAGGATGCGCCGCACCAGCGCGCCGGTGACGATGTCCAGGTTCTGGCGGTCGCGCGCCGGGTTGAGGTAAGCCACGGCGCTTGAACAGCGGGCGCCGTCCTTCTGGGTGACCTGGTAGAAGCCGAAGCCTTCCTGCCGCGGACCATTGAAGTCGGCGGTGAGCGCGAAGCCCGCCTGCTCACCGGCCTGCAGGAAGGCCGATGACAGCGGGTTGGTGTAACGCAGGTCGGATACATGCAGCGGGCCGTCGCCGCCATGCAGCGCATCCGCGCCGCGGCTGTTGCGCTCGGAGCGCTTGAAGTACGGCAGCACGCTGGCCCAGTCCCAGCCCTCCGCGCCCGCTTCCGCCCAGTCGTCGTAATCGCCGGGCACGCCGCGGATGTAGCACATGGCGTTGATGGAACTCGAACCGCCCAGGACCTTGCCGCGCGGCCACCACAGCCGGCGTCCGTCGAGATGCGGTTCGGGCGCGGTGTCGTAGTTCCAGTTGACACCCTTCTGCCCGACCAGCTTGGCCAGGCCCGCCGGCATGTGGATGAAGGGGTGCCAGTCGCGCGGACCCGCTTCCAGCAGCAGCACGCGGCAGCTGGGATCTTCGGACAGGCGGTGGGCCAGCACGCAACCGGCGGAGCCGGCACCGATAATGACGAAGTCGTACACGCGTGGACCTGTTCCAGAGACCGACCGAACCTAGCCGCCGGGCATAGAGCAAATGCTCTGCCGCCGTGCCGGGCGCGCCGTGTCACACAACCGCGGGCGCTGTGGCGCCTGCCGCCTGCGCAAAGCTCTGGCGATGTTGCAGTGCATCGGATACCTTGCGCGCCAAGGCGGACCGGCGGGTCGCCCATCCCCTCCGCTTGCGCAGGAACTGCCCACGTTCATGAACGCGTCCGACGCTGCCTCGTCCCGGTTCGGCCGGTTGCGTACCGCCATGGACGAGTCGCCGCCGCTGCTGTGGTCGTTCGTCTACTTCTTCTGCCTGCTCAGCGGCTACTACGTGCTGCGGCCGGTGCGCGAGGCGATGGCCGCGTCCAGTGACATCGAGGCGGTGTTCCCGCCGGCGATGATCGCGTTCTTTGCCGACCGGGGCGTGGCGTTGAACGAATTCACCCTGCAGGTGATCTTCAGCCTGGTCTTCGTGATCATGCTGTTGCTGCAGCCCGTCTACGGGTGGCTGGTCAGCCGTTTCCCGCGCCGGGTCTTCCTGCCGGTGATCTACCTGTTCTTCATCGCCACGCTGCTGCTGTTCTACGCCATGTTCGACAGCGGCATCGCCGGGCGCGGGCTGGCTTTCATCCTGTGGATCACGGTGTTCAACCTGTTCGCCGTCGCCGTGTTCTGGAGTTTCATGGCCGACGTGTTCACCAATGCCGAAGCACGCCGGTACTACGGCTACATCGGTGCGGCCGGCACGGTGGGCGCGTTCCTCGGCCCGGCGCTGACCAAGGCGCTGGTCGAGCGGGTCGGGATCGCCAACATGATGCTGGTGTCGGCGTTCCTGTTCTCCGTCTGCGTGGTGTGCATCTTCAAGCTCAGGACCTGGGCGGTGGCGCGCGAAGCGGCGCGGAAGCAGGTCAGCGGCGAGATTCCGATGGGGGGCGAGGTGCTCGCCGGCCTGAAGCTGATCGCGCGCGAGCCGCTGCTGCGCTGGCTGGCCGTCATGGTGGTCATGGGGGTGGGCGTGGGCACGCTGCTGTACAACGAGCAGAACGCCATCGCCCGCACCATGTTCAGCTCGGCCGAAGCGCGCGCCAGCTATTTCGCCACGCTCGACCTGGCGGTCAATTCGCTGACCCTGGTGGTGCAGCTGCTGGTGACGCGCGCGTTGCTGTCGCGCTACGGCATTGCACCGGCGCTGCTGATCCCGGGCTGCGCGATCATCCTCGGCTTCTCGATTCTTTCGGCATCGCCGTTGCCGCTGATGGTGGCCATCGTGCAGGTGGTGACGCGCGCCAGCGAGTTCTCACTGGCCAAGCCCGCGCGCGAGACCATCTACACCCGCGTGGGGCGCGAGTGGCGCTACAAGGCGGGCGCCGCCATCGACACGGTCATCTACCGCGGCGGCGATCTGACCTTCGTCTGGCTGCACAAGCTGCTGTCGGCCTTCGGGTCCAGCGTGGTGTTCGGCGCCGGCCTGCTGGTGGCCAGCGGCATGACGTTCGCGGCGTGGCGCCTGCTGCGTGAAGAAGCACGGCTGCCCTCGGAGCGGGCCACGCCGGCGCCTGCTGCCAACGCCCCCTGAACCTGCATCGTGGGCGGGGCGGCGCTATGCTGCGCCGTGCCCTTCAAGGAGTGATTGAATGACCCTGGTTGCGTCCGTCCTGGTGGTGCTGGTCGCCCTGCTGCACGTGTATTTCCTGGTGCTGGAAATGTTCCTTTGGACCAGGCCCGTTGGCCTGAAGACCTTCCGCAACACGCCGGAGAAGGCGGAAACCACGCGCGTGCTGGCCGCCAACCAGGGGCTCTACAACGGCTTCCTGGCGGCCGGCCTGCTGTGGGGCCTGTGGACCGGCCAATGGAACGTGGTGGTGTTCTTCCTCGGTTGCGTGATCGTGGCGGCGCTGTACGGCGCGTGGAGCGTCAACAAGCGCATTCTCTATGTGCAGGGTGTGCCGGCCATCGCGGCACTGGCGGCTGTGCTTGTTGTGGGAGCGACGTGAGTCGCGACAACCTGTCCGTAACGCCTCATCGCGACCCACGTCGCTCCCACGATCGGGATCAGCGAAGGAACAGCGGCAGCGCGAACAGCAGTGCGCCCAGCACGAACAGGGCGGTCAACGCATGCACCAGTGGCCGGTTGATGCGCAGGAAAACGAACTGTTCCATCGTGCGCCCCACCCAGAACAGCGACATGAAGCCCAGCACGGCGTGGCCCAGCACGGTGCGCGCCAGCTCATCGGTGAACACGAAGCAGGCGGCGGCCACGCCCAGGAAAAAATAGATCAGCCGCAGGTTGAGGATCTGCATGATGGCGCGGTTGGCCACGCTGCTGCGGGCCAGGGTGTGCTTCCAGTCGAACAGTTTCCAGAAGCCCAGATGGAACAGCGCAAACGAAAGGCTGTGCAGGCCTGCCAGCTGGATCAACAGTTCAGGCGTCACGTCGCGGGTGGTCCGTGGTCCGCAGTACTCAGCGCGTTTCGCGCGCGGGCTTCGGAGACACCCACATGCTGATGCGTGCGCGGAACACAGGCTCGCCCTGCGGATCGCTGACCACCACGTCCATCGGCAGGTCGTAGCCTTCCGCCGATTCGCGGGGTTCGAACGCCGGCGTGGCGACGGCGGACAGAGTGCCCACCGCCTTCTTCAGGTATTCCACCGTCATGCCCTTGGGAATCCAGCGCATCGACCGCGGAATGCTGACGTCGGTGGTCAGCCCGCCGACGAATTCGGCCAGGTTGCACATCGCGATGGCGTGCACGGTGCCCAGGTGGTTGGTGACGGCGCGCCGATGGCGCAGGGTCGCTTCACCGCGGCCGGGTTCCAGCCGCACCATGCGCGGGCCGATGCTGCCGAAGTACGGCGCCTTGAAGCAGATCAGGCGCGAGAACAGCCAGTTGCCCAGCGGTTTCCGGCTCAGGTTGCGGTAGATCTTCAGGACATCCGCGCTCATCGTGGGCTCCTCTCGCGACGACGGCGGGACATGCCCGCCGTCGTCGTGTCAGCTGGTGTGGGCGTCAGGCCGCTTCGCGCGGCTGGCGCTGGTTCTGCGGCAGGTCGTAGTAGCTGGCCGCACGCAACTCGTGCACGTCGAAGTCGTCCACGGTGATGGTCTCCAACGTGATGGCGCGCAGTTCTTCCAGCTGCTTGCGCTCCTCCACGGTGATCCAGCCTTCGCGCACGCCTTCATCCAGCTGCGATGCGTAGTCCAGCGCCTCGATGCCCTTGGTCTTCAAGGCCTTCTGGAACTTTCGCTCCACCGGCTCGGCGGCAATGGCCGCAGCCAGGTAACTGTCGATGCGGCCACCGGGGTTGTTCGCGCACGGGGTGAGGAATACACCCTGCGCCAGGCGGTCGCGCGCTTCGTTGGGCGCCATCAGCAGCGCAGCGACGCGGTGCCCCAGGCGATCGCCAGGCGCTTCGGCACGACGGCCCCACGGGAAGATCAGCGCCCACATCAACCAGCCCACCGGACGGATCGGGAAGTTGCGCAGCGCGGCCGACAGCGCCAGTTCGATCTGGTGCACGCTGTCGTGGAAGGCCCACGCCAGCAGCGGCTGGTCGGCCTGCGGCGCACCTTCGTCGTGGTAGCGCTTGAGCATGGCGCTGGTCATGTAGATATGGCTCAGCACGTCGCCCAGGCGGCCGGACAGCGATTCCTTGAACTTCAGCTTGCCGCCCAGCATCAGCATGGACACGTCGGCCATCAGCGCCAGGTTGGCGGAATAGCGGTCCAGCTTGCGGAAGTAGCGGCGCGTGTAGTCGTCGCCCGGTGCCGCACCGATCTTCGCGCCGGTCAGGCCGAACCAGAACGAACGCACCGCGTTGGAAATCGCGAAGCCGACGTGGCCGAACAGGTTGCGGTCGAACTCTTCCACGCCCGCGTTGAAGTCCGGGTTCTGCGCGGCCTTCATTTCCTTCATCACCCACGGGTGGCAGAGGATCGCGCCCTGGCCGAAGATCAGCAGGCTGCGGGTCATGATGTTGGCGCCTTCCACCGTGATGGCGATGGGCGCGGCCTGCCAGCTGCGGCCGGCGAAGTTGCGCGGCCCCAGGATGATGCCCTTGCCACCCACCACGTCCATCACGTCGCGGATGACTTCGCGGCTCATGTTGGTGCAGTGGTACTTGGCGATAGCCGACGGCACCGAGGGCACGTCGCCGCGGTCGACGGCGGCCGCGGTGGCCTGCGACAGCGCGCTGATGGCATAGGCCTTGCCGCCGATGCGGGCCAGGGCTTCCTCAACGCCTTCGAAGCGGCCGACCGACAGGCCGAACTGCTTGCGGATGCGCGCATACGCACCGGTGACCACGGCGCCGGCCTTGGCACCGCCGCTGGCGGTGGAGGGCAGGGTGATGGAGCGGCCCACGGCCAGGCACTCGTTGAGCATGTTCCAGCCCTTGCCGGCCATTTCCACGCCACCGATCAGCTGGCTCAGCGGGATGAACACCTCGCGGCCATGGATGGGGCCGTTCTGGAACGGCGAGTTGAGCGGGAAGTGGCGACGGCCGATCTCCACGCCGGGCGTGTCGCGCGGCAGCAGCGCCAGCGAGATGCCGATGTCGTTGGTGTCGCCGATCAGGCCGTCCGGGTCGTACATGCGGAAGGCCAGGCCCACCAGCGAGGCGACGGGCGCCAGCGTGATGTAGCGCTTGTCGAACGTCAGCTTCACGCCCAGCACGTTGGCGCCATTCCATTCGCCCTTGCAGACGATGCCGTAGTCCGGGATGGAGGTGGCATCGGAGCCGGCGAACGGACCGGTCAGGCCGAAGCAGGGTACTTCCTGGCCGATGGCCAGCCGCGGCAGGTAGTAGTCCTTCTGTTCCTGCGTGCCGTAATGGTTGAGCAGTTCACCCGGGCCCAGCGAGTTGGGCACGCCGACCGTGGAGCTGACCACGCTGCTGACCGACGCCAGCTTCTGGATCACCTTGTGGTGCGCCAGCGCGCTGAAGCCCAGGCCGCCGTACTGCTTGGGGATGATCATGCCGAAGAACTTGTTCTTCTTGATGTAGTCCCACAGTTCCGGCGGCAGGTCGGCGTGGACGTGGGTGATCTCCCAGTCGTTGACCATCTTGCACAGCTCTTCGACCGGGCCATCAAGGAAGGCCTGCTCTTCCGCGGTCAGCTGCGGCTTGGGGTAGTTGAGCAGCGTGTTCCAGTCCGGGTCGCCGGTGAACAGTTCGCCCTCGAAACCCACCGAGCCGGTCTCCAGCGCGATGCGCTCGGTCTGCGACAGCGGCGGCAATACCTTGCGGAAGAACTTCAGCATCGGCGCGGTGATCAGCGGCTTGCGGATGGCGGGGATCAGCAGCGGCACCGCGATGGCCGCGACGAGCAGCGCCGCGATGATCGTGGCCGTCGGGTTGGCGCCCAGCAGCCAGCACGCGACCAGCACGCTGGCGGTGATGGCGGCCCAGTAGGCGAGCCGCAGGCGGTGATAGGCGGCAAAGGCACCCACCAGCAGGAAGGCGAGGAAGGGGATGGCGATGCTCATGGGGCGGCTCCGGGAACGGATTCGGTTGTTTCGGGTTCGGCGGTGCCTGGCGCGGCGGACAGGCCGGCCAGGTATTCCAGCACGGTGGCGGTAAACGCGTCGTTGTCGTCGCCGGCCACCATGTGCGTGGCCTGCGGCAGATGGACATGACGCGCATGCGGTACCAGTTGCTTGAATTCTTCGACGGTCTTTTCCGAGACCAGGTCGCTGCGCCCGCCGCTGATCAGCAGCACCGGGCACTGCACGCGGCGCGCGGCCTCGGCGATGGCGTCCTGGTGCTGTGCGCTGTCGCGCGCCAGCTCGTCGACCAGGCGCGGGTCCCAGTGCCAGCGCCAGCGACCGTCGTCGCCTTCGCGCAGCAGTTCGCGCAGGTCGTCGGGCGTCTTGCGGGTGCGACGCTGCGGCTGGTAGGCCGCGATCACGTCGGCGGCATGCTCGAGCGACGCGAAGCCGTCCGGGAACGCGGTCATGAAGCCCAGGATGCGCTGCAGCCCCGCCGATTCCCAGCGCGGGGTGATGTCCACCAGCACCATGGCGCGGAACAGCCCGGGCCAGCGCGATTCGGCGATCAGGCCGAACAGCCCGCCCATCGACGCGCCCACCAGCACGGGTGGCTCCGGCTGTTCGCCCGCCACCACGATCAGGTCATCGGCGAACTGGTCGCCCGCATAGGCGATGTCCGCCGGATTGCGATCCGATTCGCCATGGCCGCGCGCGTCGTATGCCAGCCCGCCATACCCGTGTTCGGCCATCCGCTGCGCGGTGCGCGTCCACGCACCGCGCGTCTGGCCGAAGCCATGCGCGTAGATCAGGGCGGGGTCGGCCTGCAGCGTGGCCGGTGAGGCGAAGCGGCTTACCGCCAGCGCGAAATCCGCCTGCCCCGCATAGATGCGGTCGACGGCACGGTCATCCCGTCCGGCGCGCGTGGAAGTGGCAAGGGGGAGGGGGTTCACCATACGGGCTAGTATGGGTTTTCACTTTTAGAGTAGTCAATCGGTTTGACCGTCATTCCTGTCAATGCAAGCGATTGATTTCACTTTATTTCTTGTGCGGCGCAGCAAACGTACCGCAACACACCACGGCGTATGGTTAAATGCGGCACATGACGACGCCCAGCCCTGACGCCCCGCCCGCCGCTCCCGCCCGCAATGCGCGCCTGAGCGCCGACGACTGGGCGCAGGCCGCGCTGGACCTGATCGCCGAGCAGGGCGTGTCCGCGGTCGCGGTGGAGCCCCTGGCCCGCCGGCTGGGCGTGACCAAGGGGAGCTTCTACTGGCA
This sequence comes from Pseudoxanthomonas sp. SL93, assembly GCF_026625825.1. Taxonomy (NCBI): domain Bacteria; kingdom Pseudomonadati; phylum Pseudomonadota; class Gammaproteobacteria; order Lysobacterales; family Lysobacteraceae; genus Pseudoxanthomonas; species Pseudoxanthomonas sp. SL93. The sequence goes on from NZ_CP113065.1 coordinate 3,735,018, forward strand.
TTTCCCGTCGCGCGATGCGCTGCTGCAGGCCGCGCTGGAGCGTTGGGAGGTGGTGGAGCAGGAAAGCGTGTTCGGCAATCTGGAAAAGGTCCCCGATCCGCGTGAACGCCTGCGCGCGCTGTTCCAGCTGGTCGGCCATGAAGTGAAGCCGCACATCATCTACAGCGAGTTGCTGAAGGCGCTGGACCATCCCTCCGTGCAGCCGGTGATCGACCGCGTCTCGCAGCGTCGCCTGGAGTACCTGGTGGCGTCATTCCGCCAGGCCGGGCTGGCGCGCCAGGATGCCCTGCACCGCGCGCGCCTCACTTACGCGGCCTATGTCGGCTTCCTGCAGCTGTCGCTGCAACTGCAGCAGCCACGCATGACCCACGAAGAGTTCGAGGCTTACCTCGAGCACGTCATCTCGACGCTGATCCCGGAGTAAGGGTTCGCGCAGTAGGTTACGACCCGGTCTGCGTGGATGTGGGCGGGGCGGCGCGTTTCAGTTCCGAAAGTCGCACCACCACATACGCCAGCAAGGCCACCGCGAAGAACGCCAGCAGCATCCAGGCGATGCCCTGCAGTGTCTCGATGACGGTGCGGTACACCTCTAGCACCCAGCGCTCGGTCGTCAGCGCGATGATCTCCGTCTTGCCCTTCTCTATCCATTGCGGCGCGGTGATGTAGCGCTCCAGGGCATGGATGCGCACGCCGGAAGACACGCCGACGACGAGGATCGCGAACTTCATGTAGCGCAGCCATGCCTGGCTGATGTCATCGGCGATGATCCGGGTCAGGATCCGCTCGATGGGCTTGGAGAACATCCACGTCACGCCCCAGGCGACGGCGGCGGACAGCAGCAGGGTGATGACAAGCAGGGTCAGGAACATGTCGCTCTCCTCGGAAGATGTCAGGCCGGCCCCATCGCCGCCTGCAGCACGCCACTACGCCACTCCCGCTGCTCGCGCACATGACCGCCGCGTTCCAGCCAGCGGAAGATCGCGCGCACGGTGACCACCGGATAGTGGCCTGACAGTCGCGTGCCGACGGGATGGTCGGTGAAGTCGGTATTGGCGGAAAACAGGCCGCCCAGCACGCGCTTGGAATAGGCGACGTGCACCGTGTCCGGCACGAAGCCGTCGCCCCGCGCGAACGCGTAGGCGCTGCGGCGGTCGTAAATGCCACGGTCGGCCAGCGCCGCCGCCATCACCTCCACGATCCACGCGGTGGAGTTCTGGTAATCCTCGCTGCCGGGTCGTGCGATCAGGTTGTAGCGCGGGTGGTGCAGGCTGTGGCGCGGCATCTGTTGCAGGCGCGCGGCAAGCCGGTTGGCGACGTCGGGGGTGAACCACACGATGCGCAGGTCCTGGTTCACCAGGTCGTCGGCGAAGAAGTTCACCAATCCCTGCGCGTACAGGCCGGAGCGGTCGCTGCCGCATTCATTGAGCAGGTGCACCACCGTCCAGCGGCCGTGCGCGTGGTCGCGCACGGCGAAACCGGCGTGGCTGTAGACCAGGCCCTGCTTGGACAGGTCGGTACCGACGCGTGCCAGCAGCGCCACCGGCGCATCCACTTCGTCGAGTTGCTCCGCGGCCAGCAGCGCGGTGCGGGCTGCTTCCGCCACCTTGTGCGGCGGCATCTCCATTTGCCTGCAGGCATCGCCCGCGCGCGCCGTCCCTGGCAGCGCGAGGACGAAGACGAAACCCAGAATCGCGAGCGCGCGCACCACGCGATCACCCGCCGTAGCGATGGCTGTGGATGTGCGGGCGCGCGGCGTCGTTTGCGATGAAGCACAGCGCTTCACCTGCGGCGCTGAGGATCCATCCCGTCGCCACCACGGTGACGCTGATCGCCGTGCCCACCGCGATGCCCAGGCGCCGGATCGCCTCCACGCTCAGGTAGACCACGAACGACGCCCCCGCCACCACGCCCGCCGCGGCCACGGAGACCGTCACCGCCACGCTGCCGGCGATCACCGCCACGCCGGTGACCACCGCGGACGCGCCATGGCCCAGCGCATGGATCACCGCCACCGGCACCTCGATGGACGCCTCCAGGCTGGCCTGCGACATTCGGCTGGCGCCGTCGGATTGCGGTGCGGCGTGGGTGGGAAGCGCGACGCCGCCGGAAAGCGCGGTGGCCAGGGCCAGGGTCAGTGAGCGGACGATCAGGCGGCGCATGCGGGGTTCCTCCGGGGACGCCGGAGGGTGGGCGCAGGCTTCGCAGGGATTCAAGGATCATCGACAAGGTAAGCTCTGGCGGAACGACAGGTATAGGAATCCGCTACCCATGGCCGTCTCGGTGGACCTGATTGATGCACTGAAGCGTTGCCTGCGCGCGCAGGACATGACCTACCGCGACCTGGCGGCGCGCATCCGCATGAGCGAAGCGGCGGTGAAGCGCATGTTCTCCCGCCGCGCGATGAGCCTGCAGCGGCTGGAGCAGGTCTGCGACGTGCTGGACGTGGGCCTGGCCGAACTCAGCGCCGAAGCCTCGCGCGGGCGCAAGGCGATGGCGCAGTTGAGCGAGGCACAGGAGCAGGCGCTGGTGGACGATCCGCCGCTGCTGATGGCGCTGTTCCTCACCCTCAACCGCTGGCGCGAGGATGACGTGATGGGGCACTTCGGCTTCACCCCCGCGCAGTGGACCGGCCTGCTGGTGAAGCTGGACCGGCTGGGCATCATCGAACTGATGCCCGGCAACCGCGGTCGCGCACTCACCGCGCGCAACTTCCGCTGGCGCGCCGACGGCCCGATGGAACGCTACTTCCGGCTGACCCTGCTGACCGACTACTTCGCCGATCCGTTCGATGGCGAGCAGGACGCGCTGCTCCTGCTCAGCGGCAGTCTGAGCATCGACGGGGTGAAGCAGGTGCGGCAGCGGCTGGAAGAAGTCGCGCGCGAGTTCGATGCGCTGCTGGCGCGTGACGCCACGCTGCCGGCGGAGGATCGCGTCGGCGTCAGCCTGGTGCTGGCGCAGAAGCCCTGGCTGCTGCAGCTGTTCAATCCCTACCGGCGTTCGCGCGAGGGGTGAGCGTCGGCGCGCGGAGGGGGCGCTGACCTGTCGATCGCGCTCTGGACACCGTCGATGGCTTTCCCAGGGCGATCGATGGCTTTCCGGACCCCAGCGATGGCATTCCAGAAGCGATCGATGGCTTTCCGCACCCCGTCGATGGGATTCCGGAAGCGATCGATGGCTTTCCGAGCCCCATCGATGGGATTCCGGGAGCGATCGATGGCTCTCCGGACCCCATCGCCGGCGTTCCAGAAGCGATCCATGGCTCTCCAAGCCCCATCTACAAGGCTCCAAGCCCCGCTCTCCGCTGTTCTCTTGGCTGCGTGAGACTGCGCACCCTTTCCTGCACCGTGGACTGCTCCCTCGCCGTTTACCTGCCGCGGGCTGACCGTCGGGCGGCCCCGGCCGCGTTCTTCTCGTCACGGGGACAGGACATTGGTATCATTTTGGTCTCACTTTTCGAGGGCAGGGCATGAACGCAGCGGTCGATGTTTTCAAACGCAACGATTTTCCGGGCAGTTCGCTGCACGCATTGAATGCCTGGGTTGCCGAGGTCGCCGCGCTCACCCAACCCGACCATATCCACTGGTGCGACGGCAGCGATGCCGAGAACGCGCTGCTGACCAAGCAGATGCTGGCCGACGGCACCCTGCTGCCGCTGAACCCCGAAACCCATCCGCATAGCTGGCTGCACCGCTCCAGCCCGAGCGACGTCGCACGCGTGGAGCACCTGACCTTCGTCTGCACCCCGCAGCAGGAAGACGCCGGTCCCAACAACCACTGGATGGCCCCGGCCGAGGCGCACGCGAAGATGGATGCGCTGTTCGCCGGCTGCATGCGCGGGCGCACGCTGTACGTGATCCCCTACTGCATGGGCCCGATCGATTCGCCGCTGTCGCGCTGCGGCGTGGAGATCACCGATTCGCCGTACGTGGTGGCCAACATGCGCATCATGACCCGCATGGGCGCGCCGGCGCTGGCGCGCATCGAGCGCGAAGGGACGTTCGTGAAGGGCCTGCACTCCACCGGCGAGCTGGATCCGGACCGCCGCTTCATCATGCATTTCCCGGACGAGCTGACCATCAAGAGCTTCGGCTCCGGCTACGGCGGCAACGCGCTGCTGGGCAAGAAGTGCCACGCGCTCCGCATCGCCTCGCACCAGGCGCGCCACGAAGGCTGGCTGGCCGAGCACATGCTGATCGTCGGCATCGAGAACCCGCAGGGCGAAACGCACTACATCGCCGCGGCGTTCCCGTCGGCGTGCGGCAAGACCAACCTGGCCATGCTGATTCCGCCGGAGGGCTACCGCCAGGCCGGCTGGAAGGTGTGGACGGTCGGCGACGACATCTGCTGGATGCGCCCCGGCGCCGACGGCCGCCTGTATGCGATCAACCCGGAAGCCGGCTTCTTCGGCGTGGCGCCGGGCACCTCGGACAGTTCCAACCCGAATGCGCTGGCCACCATCAGCCACCACACCATCTTCACCAATGTCGCCGTCACCGACGACCAGGAGCCGTGGTGGGAAGGCCTGGACAAGCGCACGCCGGCGCTGGACTGGCAGGGCCGTCCGTACGATCCGGCGAATGGCCCGGCCGCGCATCCCAATTCGCGGTTCACCGTGTCCGCGCGCCAGTGCCCCAGCTACTCGGCCAAGGCGGAAGACCCGCAGGGCGTGCCGATTTCCGCCATCGTCTTCGGCGGCCGCCGTGCCTCGCTGGTGCCGCTGGTGTTCGAAGCGCGCGACTGGACGCACGGCGTGCTGGTCGGCGCGGCGATGGGTTCCGAGACCACCGCCGCCGCGACCGGTGCGGTGGGCGTGATGCGTCGCGACCCGATGGCGATGAAGCCGTTCTGCGGCTACAACTTCGCCGACTACTTCGCCCACTGGCTGTCGTTCGGCGAGGCCAGCGCTAAGCTTCCCAAGATCTTCCACGTCAACTGGTTCCGCAAGGGCGGCGACGGCACGTTCCTGTGGCCCGGCTTCGGCGAGAACCTGCGCGTGCTGGAGTGGATGATCCAGCGCGTCGAGGGCAAGGCCGACGCGGTGGAAACGCCGATCGGCCACCTGCCGCGTGCGGAAGACCTCAACCTGGACGGCGTCGCGCTGAGCGACGAGGCCCATGAGCTGCTGTTCGGCTTCGACCGCGCCGGCTGGCAGGCCGAGTTCGCCAGCATCGGCGAGTACCTGGAGGAGTTCGGCGCCCGCACCCCGCAGGCGCTGAAGGACGAGCAGCAGCGCATCGCCGCCCGCCTGGCAGGCTGAAGAACCCCGCCTCGCGCACGGCATTCCTGCGCAGCCCCGCGTGTGTCATCCGCGGGGCTTTTTTATGGGCGGTGTTTTCCGGTGGCGAACAGCATCCAGGGGGTAACCCGGGTGGGGACGGGGTCGTCAGAAATTTTCCCGTCCCTCTAAACCTCCGTGCCCGTCCCGGCATCCTAGTCAGTATGCTGAATGCCGTGATCGAACCCATCGCCGACAGCGTCGCCCCGGAGGCGGCCGCCGCCCAGGACACCGCGCTGGCCCGTTCGGCCGCGGGTGGCGACATGCGGGCCTTCGAGGCGCTGTACCGCCGCCATGCGGGCCGCGTGCATGGCGTCATCCAGCGGCTGGTGGGCGCGCAAGGCGTGCGGGCGGAAGACCTGACGCAGGAAGCGTTCGTGCGAGCCTGGCAGGCGTTGCCGGCGTTCCGCTTCGAAAGCGCCTTCTCCACCTGGCTGCACCGCCTGGCGGTGACCACCGCGCTGATGGAACTGCGCAGCCGTCGCAGCGGTCCGCGTTTCGACGATGACGAGGATGCGCTGGACGACCTGGGCATGGCAGACAGCGCGGGCCATGGCACGGCGCTGTCGCTGGACCTGGAGCGCGCCGTCGCCACGTTGCCGCCACGCGCGCGTGCCGTGCTGGTGCTGTACGACGTGGAAGGCTGGAAGCACGAGGAGATCGCCACCGAGCTGGGCATGGCGGTCGGAAGTTCGAAAGCACAGTTGCACCGTGCGCGGCACCTGCTGCGCGAGCGTTTAGGAGGACACGCATGACCCCCCATGATCCCACCCCCATTTCCGACGACGCACTGCGCTGGCAGCTGCGCGCGCTGCGGCAGGACACGCCGCCGTCGCGAGACCTGTGGCCGGACCTGGCCGCGCGCCTGGCCGCCACGCCGCAGCAGGCCGTGGCACCGCCACGCCGCCGCATGGCGCCGTTCGCCCTGGCCGCCTCCGTGCTGCTCGCGGTCACCGTGACCTGGCAGCTGCAGAAAGCGCCGCAAGGCGATGCGCTGATCCAGCGCGAAGCCGCCGCGCTGACCCGCGACTACACCGGCACGCTGGCGCAACTGGATACGCAGGTGCAGACCGCACCCGAGATCGCCCCGGCGCTGCATGCGCTGGATGAAAGCGCCGCCCAGATCCGCCACGCCATCGCCACCGAACCCAACGCGCACTTCCTGCTGAACCAGTTGCGCCGCACCTATGCACGACGCCTCGCGCTGACCCAGCGCGCGGCCATGACCTGAGGAGCTTCCCCATGCGTACCACCTTCGTTTTCCCGCTGCTGCTGGGCAGCGCACTGCTGGCGCCCACGGCGCTGGCGCAGACCGCCATCAACGAAACCCGGCCACTGGATGCCCGGGGCCGGGTGGACATCAGCAACCTCAAGGGCCGCATCGAAGTGCGCGGCTGGGAGCGCGACGAGGTCAAGATCACCGGCACGCTGGGCAAGGGCGTGGAGCGCCTGGAGGTGGACGGCGGCGGCCCGCACCTGAGCGTGGAAGTCCGCTACCCGAAGAGTAGCGGCTGGGGTGGCAACAAGACCGGACCGACCGACCTGGTGTTGATGGTGCCGCTGCGTGCCGACCTGGACATCGAGTCGGTGGCGGCCGATGTCGACGTCAACGGCGTCGCCCCGTCCGAACTGTCCATCGCCACCGTCAGCGGCAGCGTGGTGGCAGCTGCCGCACCGCGGAAGGCCGGCATCGAAACGGTCAGTGGCAGCGCCAACCTGACGTTGAACAGCGAGGACGTGGACGTGCAGACGGTCAGCGGCGGCATCGTGCTGCGCGGTCGGCTGAACGGCGACATCAGCACCGAGACCGTCTCCGGCCGCATCGAAGTCACCGTCACCGGCGAGCAGGTGCGCGACCTCAGCGCCAGCACCGTCAGCGGCACCGCCAGCGTCAACACCGCGCTGGCGCCCGGTGGCGAGATCAGCATGGAATCGGTCAGCGGCGACCTGCTGCTGCGCCTGCCGAAGGGCGTCTCCGCGCAGGTCAGCGGCGAGAGCTTCAGCGGCGACCTGAAGGCCACCGGCGTCACCATCGAGAAGCAGCGCGGACCCGGTTCCAGTTTCACCACCCGCTACGGCAGCGGCAGCGGCCGGGTGACGGTGGAGACGTTCTCGGGCAGTGCGGAAGTGCGGGTGGAGTAAGCATGCCGACGGCCTGGGCTATGATGACGATGCCCTCCCGGGTCCTGTAAGCACCGTTTTTTCCATGGCGGCGAAGGGTACGCGGGGCAGGGTACGCGCCCTTCCCCGGAAACCTCCATGTCGGTATCGCACCCTGCCTTGTCCGCTGTTTCGCCTGCCACGCTGCGCCAGCTGGACGGACAACTGACTGCAGGGCGCGTCGACGAGGTGATCGTCGCCTGCAGGGACCTGCTGCACGGGCATCCCGATCATGCACCGGTCCTGTTGCTGCTTTCGCGCGCCCTTTCGCGTGGGGGACGGCATCGCCAGGCGCGTGACGCCACATTGCAGGCCTGGGCGACGCGGCCGCGGGACCCTGCCGTGCTGTTCGAGACCGGTCGGCGCCTGCGTTACTTCAACGAGTACGAAGCGGTGGCCACCTGTTATGGCATGCCCGACTTTACGGATCGCGCCCCCGCGCAGGCCCTGACAGAGGCCGCGTTGTCGCTCAGTTCCATCGGCTTGAACGAGCAGGCGCTGGCGCTGTTGGAAAAGGCGATCTCCTCTACCCCCAAGCTGGCCGTCGCGTACTACATGCGCGGCAACATCCGCTCGTTCATGGGGGACTTCGAGGCAGCCGATGCCGACTACGAGCGCAGTCTTGCCGAAGACCCGCGCCTGTTCCAGGCCGCCTGGATGCAGTCGGGCCTGAGGACGCAGACACCCGAGTCCAACCACGTCGAGCGACTGGTCAGGCAATTGCAGGCAGCTACGCCTGGCGGCAAGGGCGAGGTGTACCTGGAATTCGCGCTGCACAAGGAACTGCACGACCTGGGTCGGCACGATGACGCCTGGCGGCACCTGGCGGCGGGTTGCCGCAAGAAGCGTGCGCAGCTCACCTATCGTGCCGATGCCGCAAGGCACCTGTTCTCCCGGTTGAAGAAGGTCTGCACGGCGCGATTCGTCTCCGAATCCGCCTCACCTGTGTCGATGCCCGTGCCGATCTTCGTGGTGGGCATGCATCGCAGCGGCACCACGCTGATCGAGCGCGTACTGGGGGGCCATTCGCAGGTGCGGGATGCGGGCGAGACATATGCCTTCGCGGAAGAAATGAAGCTGGCCACCAACCAGGCCAACAGCCTGGTGCTCGACGCCGCGCTGGTGGATGCCGCCGCCGGGGTGGACTATGCCAAGGTGGCGGCGGGCTACGCAGCGCGCGCCAGATGGCTGGCCCAGGGCAAAGCGTTCTTCACCGAGAAGCTACCCAGCAATTTCCTGCATGCCGGATTCATCGCCAAGGCGTTGCCGGACGCGAAGATCATCCATCTCGCGCGCAATCCGATGGACACCGCATTCTCCAACCTGCGCACCCTGTTCTCCGAGGCGGCTCCGTATTCCTACGATCAAGCCGAACTGGCCGACTACATCGCCGAAAGCCACCGCTTGATGACGTGGTGGCAGGAAGTGGTGGGCGACCGTCTGCTGGTGGTGGACTACGCTCGCCTGGTCGCCGATTTCGACACCGAGGTGCGCCGCATCGCCGCCTTCTGCGGCCTGCCGTTCGAGCCCGCCATGCTGGATGTGGGTCGCGGTGGCGGTGCGGTCACTACGGCCAGCGCCGTGCAGTTGCGTGACGGCCTGCGCAAGGACCGTGGCGCGGCATGGCTGCCTTATGCCGAACCCTTGGCGCCCTTGCGCACGGCGCTGCAGGCCCAGCATGTCCTCCCCGATTGGCTGCATCGAGACCACGTACATGAGCGCTGACATCACCGGAGCATTGCCCCACCATCGGGAAGTGCTGGTGGAAGGAAGGCGCGTCCGCGTCTTCGACGGTTACCTGCCCAATGCCGCGGAGTACGTGGCCGAACTGGCGAAGATGCCCTTTACCCGCACCGAAGTGGCACGTCCTGAGACAGCGGGGTACAAGCACTGGGTCAGTGAACTGCGCATCGAGGCGCTGTTGCGCCAACCCATCATGGCGCTCACCCACCGCGCGGTGAAGGGTTTCGCCGCGCCGGGCACGGCGTACCGTCCGTACCGCGCGTACACCAACGTCGCCGGCTACGGCGACATGCTGTTCACCCACGTGGACTGCCTGCCGGGACAGGGCGAACTGACCGCGCTCTGGTACCTGTGCGATCGCTGGGACCTGGAGTGGGGCGGCGAGACCATGTTCTTCGATGCGCAGGGTGATGCCGTATGCGCGGTGACTCCCAGGCCGGGACGTCTGGTCGTGTTCGACGGCGACATCGTGCATGTCGGGCGACCGCCCAACCGCATCTGCTATGTGCCGCGCTATACCTTCGCGATCAAGCTTGAGCGCATGGCCGCCGCGTGAGCGATCGCGGCCGGCAGCGGTCTCAGCCCTTCCGTCCAAACCAGCAGTTGAACGCGATGGTGATGCGTTCGTCATCGCCGTAGAACGGCAGCACGTCGTGCGACAGCCATGACGGGAAAAGCACCAGCTGGCCCGGCTGCAGCAGCAGGTTCCAGGTGCCGTGGTGGTAGGGGGCCTGCGGGCGCAGGTTGCCCGGATCCAGGAACATGTTGCTGTAGTAATGCGGGTTGTGGAAACGCAATGCGCCCGAATCGGGCCGTTCGGGAACGCTCTGCCCAGGCGACACGCAGTACACGCCCGACCACGACGCCATGGGATGGGTGTGCGCGATGGTGAAACCGCCGCGACGGGTAACGTGGTACCAGGTGTGCGAATAGATCTGCAGTGCCTGCATGTCCTGCGGGCTGTAGCGATTGAGTTCCTGCACAGTGCGCCACAACGAGGCCCAGCAGAACTGCTTCAGTCGCTGGATGCAGTCCTCTTTCCATGAGAACAGTTCGAAATCGCTCTCGAAGACTTCCTTCTGCTGTGTCAGCGACGGGGTGGGATTCGCATGCCGTGCGCCCTCGGCTTCGCGCGCCAGCAGCAGCGCTTTCAGGTCGCGGTTCAGTGCGTCGGGTTCGGGGAAGAAATCCTGTGCCATGGGCACGGCGAACGCCGGATAGATCGCGTACTGACGGGGGTCGTTGTCGGTGGTCATGCCGCCGATTCTGCGGGCTATTCCCGCAAAAAACTACGGCCCCGAAAGGGGCCGTAGCAAGGTTCCAGGGTTCCGGATGGATCAGAACTTCTGGTTGTACTGCAGGTACATGAAGCGACCCGGCACGTCGTACTGCGGATCGAAGCTGTTGGCGAACGTGCTGTAGGACACCGGCGGATCCTTGTCCAGGATGTTGTTCACACCCAGGGTGATCTTGGCGTTCCACGGAGCCTTCCAGTACACGCTGGCGTCGTGATAGGTCGCACCGCCCAAACGGTTCTGGGCAGCGTTGACCGGGCCTTCCGGTGTATCGATGTAGCGGTCCGGATCCGAGCAGAGGTCGGCGTAGCCGTAGTCCACCATGGTCTGGCAGTTCTCGTCCTGCTTGGAGTAGAAGCGAGCGGCCCAGGTAGCGCCCCAGTCGCCCATTTCCCAACGGGTCAGCAGGTTGGAACGGATGCGCCAGTTGTTGGCGGTGTTGGCATCGTCGTATTCGCCAACCTGGTTGTTGCCATCGCCGTTCTCTTCGTAGCTGGCGTAGTACGTGGTATCCCACGAGAACGAGAAGCTGCCCCACGCGGTTTCCGGCAGACGGTAGTTGACCGTCAGGTCATAGCCTTCCGCCTCGATCACATCCAGGTTCAGGCCGGCCGCCAGCAGGGTGTCGATGTTGCCGCCACCGCTGCGGTTGTACAGGCCGCAAGCCTGGGTGTTGTTGTTGCGGATGCAGTCATCCAAGATTTCCTGGCCGGAGAACGCCGTGATGGCGCCTTCGATTTCGATGTTCCACCAGTCCAGCGAGATGTCGAAGCCGCTCAGGAACGTCGGGCTCCACACCATGCCGAAGGTCTTGCTGGTCGAGGTTTCCGGCAGCAGGTTCGGGTTGCCGCCGACGCTGATGCGGATCTGCGAGTTACCCTGGTCGTAGCCGCCGACCGGCACGCCCTGGCCATGGCAGCGGGCGCGCTGATCCGGGGTCAAACCGTTGTAGCCGCCACCGAAGGTGGTGGAGCAGGGATCGGCGATCTGCTGGAACGAATCAGCGACGCCCGAGTACAGCTCGGAGATCGACGGCGCGCGGAAGCCTTCCGCCCAGCTACCACGGACCAACAGCTGATCGAACGGCTTCCACTTGAAGCCGAACTTGCTGTTCAACGTGTCGCCGAAGGTGTCGTAGTCGGAGTAACGGGTGGCGACGCTCAGTTCCAGCTCGCGGGCCAGGAACACGTCACGCAGCAGCGGGGCCGACAGTTCCAGGTAGGCTTCATCCAGCGAGTACTGGCCGCTGGTCGGCGTGCGCGAGTTGCCCGTGGTGTTGCCCGAAGCGATCAGGGCGTCCGGGGAGTCGTAGCCCGATTCCGTGCGGTGTTCCAGGCCGGCCGCGAAGGCCAGCATGCCGCCGGGCAGCTCGAACAGTTCGCCGGACACATTGGCGAACCACTGCTTCATCTCGTACTGGAATTCGTCGTGCGCGACGAAGGTGGAGTACGCCAGCATTTCCGGGGTGATCGAGCCGACGCCACCCAGCAGGTTCAGCGGGACGCAGCCTTCGATGATCGCGCCGGCCGTGCCGCAGCGGGCCACGCCGCCGCCGTCAATGAACGACGGACCGAGGGCATTGCGCAGGGCCAGGATGTTGAATAGGCCGTTGGTGGTGTCGTTCTGGTCGTTGCGGCCGTAGCTGTAGCCCACGTCCCACGAGAAGTAACGGTCGGCGATTTCGAAGTTGCCTTCCAACGCGCCCACGAAGCCGAAGGTATCGACATTCTGGTTAAAGCTGCGGCCACCGGTTTCAACCGCGCGGCGCTGGATGCGAGACACGGTTTGGCCGAACGGGTTGTACACGCTGTTCGGGCTGATGGAGATGGTACGGGCCTGCACGCCAGCGCCCGGGCCGGTACCCAGCACGATCGGCATGGCAGCCAGCAGCTGTTCCGAACGACGGTTGTTGTAGGTGCCGGTGGCGGTGAAGCGCACGTTGTCGGTGATGTCGAACGAAGCTTGGCCGAAGATCGACTTGCGCTCCTGCGGCGTCAGCAAGTAGTTGTCCGGCGCGAAGTTGTAGACGTCGTTGACGCCGGCACCCCACGGGCGCCACTGGGCCGGGGTCTGGCCTTCGTCGTATCCGAACTGGCCGACGACACCGTTGGGACGGGTCTGGTCCACGGAGCAGGCGCCGGAGGTGAAGACACCCGAGCAGAGGGCGAAGCGGCCATTGGGGCTGGTGGTGCTGCCGAAATCCGAACCGGTGTTGAAGATCGGCACCGCGGAAATTTCGCGGTCACCGGCCATGACCGGGTTTTCCTTCACGTAGGCCGCACCGAACATCGCGCTGAAGCGCTCGCCGCTGCTGCCGATGGTGATGTCATAGGACTCACGCGAGCCGTCGCCCTGGCTGAACTGGCCGTAGTAGGCATTCAGTTCGGCACCGTCGAAGTCGGTACGCAGGATCACGTTGACCACACCGGCGATGGCGTCGGAGCCGTAGATCGCCGAGGCGCCGTCCTTCAGCACTTCGATGCGCTCGACCGCGGCGGTCGGGATGGTGTTCAGGTCGGTCGCACCGCCCAGACCGGTACCGGCCACCCAGCGACGGCCATTCACCAGCACCAGGGTGCGGTTGGCGCCGAGGTTGCGCAGGCTGACGCGGGTTTCGCCGTTGCCGCCGTTGTTGAATGTGGCGTTGAGGGTGGAGCCGTTGGCCGTCAGGTTCTGGATGACGTCACCAATGGAGGTCAAGCCCTGTGCCTGGATGTCTTCACGGCTCAGGCTGAACACCGGCTGGGAAGTTTCAACGTCGGTGCGCTTGATGCGCGAACCGGTGACTTCCACCTTGTCCAGCGTGGTGGCTTCCTGTGCGAAAGCGGCGCCGGTGGCAGAGGCACTTACAACGAGCGCGAGGCTAATCGCGTCGCGAAGCTTGCTGGTTTTGCAATTCATTCTCTCTCTCTCCAAAGTGAGGTCGATTCAAGCCCTAGGGACCCTGCTGGCAGACCAAAGGACGGCCACCAAAAAGCGGGGGTAGCCCGATCATAGACGGGCTATCCAAAGAATTAAAGTGTTGTTAAGTCGCAAATCGGGGCAAATCCGTCCGTTCCCATCGGCACAGGCTCCGGACAGGGTCGGCAAGGTCAAGCTGAACAGGGGTGGCCCCCAGGAGGCAGCACGGACAGCCGGTCGGCGGGGGTCGCCCAAAAGAACACGGCCCCTTTCGGGGCCGTGTGTGGTTACTGCCTTCTGACCGTGCGATCAGAACTTCTGCTGGTACTTCATGTACAGGAAGCGGCCCACATCGTACTGGCCGTGGTAGGACACGTTGGCGCTGGGCTGGCTGTAGAACTGGGCACCTTCGCGGTCGAACACGTTGTTCGCACCGATCGCGACGGTGGCATTCCACGGCGAGCTCCAACGCAGCTCGAGGTCGTTGAACGTGATGGAGCCCATCTTGTTGATCGGACGGGTCTGAGCCGGATTGGCAGCAACGAAGCCCGGATCCGTGCACTCCTGCGGGAACAACGAGGCGGACAGGCAGGTTTCCTTCTGCGAGGAGTAGTAACGCGCACCCCACGTCAGGCCCCAGGCGCCCATGTTCCAGGTCACGTTCGCGTTGGAGCGGATGCGATGCGTGCCCAGGAAGCCCGGCGACGTGGCGTAACCGACCAGCTGCTGAGGCAGGGAGGTCGGGCTGGTGTCGGTCTTGATCTCGTCCTTGCTGGTGTAGGTGGTCTGCCAGGTCAGGTTGAACGTGCCGAAACCTTCCGTCGCCAGACGGTAGCTCAGGTCCAGGTCGAAGCCTTCCGTCTCGCGGAAGCCGGCGTTGATGCCGGTGAAGGTCAGGCTGTTGACGTAGCCCTGTGCCGCATCACGCGTGAAGTTCGCGCAGCGGGCAGCGACGCCCAGGATGTAGCAGTCGTTCAGCATCTGGGTCGGGCTGTCGGCCACGATCGTGTCTTCGATACGGATGTTCCACCAGTCCAGGCTCACGTTCAGGCCTTCCAGGAAGCCCGGGCTCCACACCACGCCCAGCGTCTTGGATTCCGAGGTTTCCGGGATCAGGTTTTCGTTGGCGCCCGAGAAGAACGCCACCGGGGTCTGGGCGTTGCCCGAACCCACTGGCGTCAGACCCTGGCCCAACTGGCGGTACGTGTTGGCGATGGCACCCATCGCGGCCACGCAGTTCGCACGCGTGGTCGCATTGGTACGCGAGCTGCCGAAGTTGGTGTCGCAGGGATCGGTGAAGAACGAGAACGTCTGCGAACCGCCGCCGTACAGGTCGGCGATGGTCGGCGCACGGAAGCCCTCGGCGTAGGTGCCGCGGAACAGCAGCGACTCGATCGGGCGCCACTTGAAGCCGAACTTGCTGTTCAGCGTATCGCCGAAGGTGTCGTAGTCCGAGTAACGCGTGGCGACACTGAAGCTCAGTTCCTGCGCGCCCGGCAGGTCGGCCAGCACGGGGATCGCCAACTCGGCGAAGATTTCATCCACCTTGTAGCTGCCATCGGTCGGACCGGCCGACAGCGTGGTGGAATTGCCGGTGACGGCCATGGCGTCGGGGATGAACTCGCCCGATTCCTTGCGGCTTTCCACGCCCACGGCGAAGCCCAGGTCACCACCCGGCAGGGCAAACAGGCTGCCCGACAGGTTGGCGCTGAAGACTTCGGTTTCGGTCTCACCCGAGGAGTTCAGGGTCTGGAACAGGAAATCCTGCAGCGCCTGGTTGCCGGTCAGGCCACCATCGCCCACGCGGCCGAACGGGATGAACGGATTCCACGGCACGCAGCTGGCCAGCGGGATCGGATTGGCAGCCGTGCCGCACTGGACCACGCCCTGCGCATTGAGGAACGACGGACCCACGGCCTGGCCAACGCGCGCGATGTTGAGGTTGCCGTAGTTTTCCTGCGTGACCTTGTTGTTGTTGTACAGGTAGCCCACGTCCCAGTCGAAGATGCGCTCGCCCACGTCGAAGCTGCCTTCCAGACCGGCCGAGAAGCGCCAGTTGGTGGTCGTCGGGCGGTCGACGCGCGGGACTTCCCAGGTGCGACGCCAGTAGTTGACGGCCTGCGGCGTGGCGAAGCCGTGATACGTACCGACCGGGTTGTAGTAGCTGTTGACCGCCATCGTGGTGCCCGGGAAGGCAGTGCTCTGGAACGGATAGCCGGCGACCTGACGCTCGGCATCGCGCTGGCTGTACATCATGTTGCTGCGGAAGCGCACCGAATCGTTGATGTCGAACACGCCATCGACGAACAGCGAGCGGCTTTCCAGCGGCGTACGCAGGTGTGTCTGCTGGTTGGTGTTGCTCTTGTCGACGGTGGAGCCGTTGGGGTCCGCCGCGGTCGTGCCGGTGTTGGTGTTGAGCGCGTGGAAGTTGGTGATGCTGCGCCAGTCAGCGCCCGTGTTGAGCACGCGGTTGCCGCCGAGCGCGGCGGGCAGGTTGATCACGCCCCACTGGCTGACGGTGGTCCAGCCGCGGGTCGGGTGCCACTGGCCCTGCGGGTACGCGGAGTACTCGCGGTCGCCGGACATCACTTCCTCTTCCTTGCGGTATTCCACGGCGGCGGTCACCGAACCCCGGTCACCGGTGAAGCCCATGACGAAATCGGCGCGGGTGGTCTCGCCGTCGCCTTCGTCGTACTGGCCGTAATAGACCTGTGCGGACGCACCTTCGAAGTTGGAGCGGGTGATGATGTTGACCACGCCGGCGATGGCGTCGGAGCCGTAGATCGACGACGCGCCGTCCTTCAGCACTTCGATGCGTTCGACAGCGGCGGTCGGGATCAGCGAGATGTCCTGCAGGCCGCTGGTGCTGATGCCCAGGCGCTTGCCGTTGACGAGGATCAGGGTGCGCGTGGCACCCAGGTTGCGCATGCTGATGAACTGGCCACCGACGTTTTCACCGGCCGACAGCGGCTGTGCGCGGCTGATGGCGGGTGCGCCGACGGCAGAGATGTTCTGCAGGATGTCGGCGACCGACTGGAAGCCCTGCTTCTCGATGTCGGCCCGGGTGATGGTCAGCACCGGGGCGGCGTTCTCGACGTCGACCTGGCGGATGCGCGAACCGGTGACTTCGATGCGGTCCAGCGTGGTGGTTTCAGCTTCCTGGGCAAAGGCAACGCCGGTGCCCAGGGTCGAAATGGTGCCGGCCGCGAGTGCGAAGGTGATCGCGTCGCGCAGCTTGTTCGTCTTGCGGTTCATAAGCTCTCTCTCTCCCATGAGGGGGTGATCCAAGGTGTCCCTCAGCACGATCAAAAATGAAGTGATCGAAAAATAAGGGTGCCCGGATACTAGTCCGCTTCTGACTTGAATTAAACCCATGTCAAAAGTATGGAAAAGAAAAGTAAAGAAAATTACAGGTGCGCACCCGCCTGAACGGGGCGAATTACGTGCGCTGCGTCCCAAAAAAAGTTCACGCCCCGCATGCGGTGCGCCGTTTGTCGGCAGACAAGTGGTGCTCGTCGGTGGGACTCGCGCGCGTCGCGCGCCGTTGCAGGTTAGAGATCCTGCTCGTACCGGACGTAGGGCACGGTGCCCTCGTCTGCGTTTTCGTTGGTCAACGAAAACGGATTCTTGCCGCGGGTGATGACGTTCTCGGCACCCACGGTGAGCTGGCCGCTCCAGGGTGTGCGCCATGTCAGGCCCAGACCCAGGCCTTCCCATTTGCCCGGCTGGCCGGGTACGTCGACCACGCGGCCGACAATGTTGGCGCTGAACGGGCCAAAGCCCCCGCCCACCGTCAGGCTCTTGCTGTTCCAGCGGTCCGCCAGTGCGGGAAGGTCCGACGCGGGCACCAGGCGCGCCTTGGCCACCGCGCCGCCGATGGAAACGAAACCTTCGCGGCCGATGTTCTTTTGGCCGAACACCGCCAGGTCATTCTGTTCGATGCGGCCGCTGGCCGCCTTGCCGCCCGACAGCCACGCGGGCAGGGTGTCGCGGCCGGTACCGGCCGACAGTCCCAGCTTGCCGCCCGGGCGGCTGAGCGCCGCACCTGCCGTGAGGCGCTGGCTGTCGTTGTCGTTCTCGTCGCCGAGGGTGGCCAGCATGCAGTGGCTGGCGAGGTTGCCGATGTTGCCGACGATGCCACTGTTGCGGTTGCAGACCAGGCCCAGGGAGTCCTCGGCATCCAGCCCGAAAGCAGCACTCAGGGTGTTGCGGCCCATGCGCCAGCGGGCGCCGGCGGTGGCTTCGCCCGTGGGCTCCAGCAGCAGCAGGGCTTCGACCTTGCCGTCGTTGTTCCAGATGGGCAGGGCCGTGGCCCGGGATTCTGCGGCAGGCTTGCGCTGCGGCTTGCCCTGCGCATGCGCGTCCGTCGCCACGCCGGACACGGCGAGCAGAAGGGCGAATGACAGTGGCAGGCAACGCAGGTTCATGGCTCGCTTCAGACTCCGTTGGACCGATGGAGTTCCCCTCCCGAAGGGGAACTGATGCTATGCCGTTTATGTTTCTTTAACAAGTCCCCGGGGCGCCCAAGCCCTCGATTTCAGCCTACTGAAGCCTTGCCGGTGCCTCCACTCCGACCGGCGGCAGGACGAAAAGTTCCGCGATCTCTGCCGGCGTGAAGCGGTAGCGCTGGCCACAGAATTCACAACGCACCTCGGCCACCCCATCGGCCAGGGCTGCGGTGGCTTCTTCCTCCCCCAGCGACTGCAGCATGCTCGCAACCCGCTCGTGGGAACAAGAGCAGCCGAAGCGAACTGGGCGCTCTGTCAGGATTTGCGGGGTTTCCTCGTGGAACAGGCGGTGCAGCAGCACCGGGACCGGGGTGGACAGCAGCTCCGCTTCGCCCAGGGTGTCGAACAGGGCGCCGGCGCGGGTCCAGCCGTCGGCATCGCCTTCGTCGCCCGGCAGTTTCTGCAGCATCAGCCCGGCCGCGCGCTGGCCGTCGGCAGCCAGCAGCAGGCGGGTGGGCAGCTGCTCGGACTGACGGAAGTAGTCCTCGAAGGCCTCCGCCAGCCGGCTGGCCTGCAGGCCGACCAGGCTCTGGTAGCGCTGCGGTTCGCGCGGGTCCAGGCCGGGGTTCTCGATGGTGATGGCCAGCAAGGCGTCCTCGCCGAGCTCACGCAGGTCGCGCGGTGCGTCTTCACCTTCGCTGAGCTGGGCGATGCCGCGCACGGTGCCCGCTGCGGTGCATTCGGCGAACAGCGTGCGCAGCGCGCCCTGACTGCGCAGTTGGATGGACAGCCGTCCGTCCACCTTGGTGTGGCCAGTGAACAGCACCGTGGCCGCAGAGGCTTCACCCAGAAGCTCGCGCGCGGAGGGCGGGTACTCGGCGCGCCCCGCCACGGTCTGCCAGGTATCGTCGAGCTGCACGCCGATGCCACGCACGCCGGCGGCGGGCAACAGGAAGCGGGTCAGCGTGTCGTGGGAGGGGTCGTGGCTCACGTGGGTTCCAGGGAATGGGTGCGGGGCGACGCGTCCGCTCGGCATAATGCGGACACGTCAGTCAAGGAAACATCACGATGGGGGCACCGAAGGCCATCCTCAAGACAGGGATGGCGACATGAGCCAGCCTGCCGCCGCGCCGCGCGGACGCTTCCGGCGCTGGTTCCGATGGCTGCTGGCGCTGCCGTTCCTGTTCGCCGCCGCCAGCATCCTGCAGGTGGCGGTGCTGCGCTTCGTCGACCCTCCTTTCAGCGCCTTCATGGTGGCGCGTCAGTTGGAGGGCTTGAGCCAGGGTGACTGGCGCTTCGGCGTGTCCTACGACTGGCGTGACCTGGACCGGATCGCGCCCACGCTTCCGCTGTCGATGGTGGCGGCGGAAGACCAGAACTTCGCCAGCCACCACGGCTTCGACCTGCGCGCCATCGAGAAGGCCCGGGTGCACAACGCCAAGGGCCGCAAGGTGCGGGGTGCGAGCACCATCAGCCAGCAGGTCGCCAAGAACCTCTTCCTGTGGCAGGGGCAGAGTCGCCCGTCCCGTTGGCTCCGCAAGGGCTTCGAGGTCTGGTACACGCTGCTGATCGAGGTGATGTGGCCGAAGGCGCGCATTCTGGAGGTCTACGCCAACGTGGCCGAACTGGGCGACGGCGTCTACGGTGCGCAGGCGGCAGCCCGGCGCTTCTGGGGCAAGGATGCGTCGCGCCTCACCGCGAGCGAGAGCGCCCGCCTGGCGGCGGTGCTGCCGGCCCCCCGCCGTTACAGCGCGCGCAATCCGGGCCCCTACGTGCAGCGCCGTGCACGCTGGATACAGCGCCAGGTCAACCAGATCGGCGGCGCCTCCTACCTGACGACGCTGGACTGAGCGCCGCGATGACAAGACCTGTCCTGACCGTCGTCGTGGCGGCCTTCAACGAAGCTGAGGCCCTGCCGCTGATGCATCCGCGCATCGCTTCGGCCCTGGATGCGCTGGCCGACGTGGAAGGCCGCATCCTGTATGTGGACGATGGCAGTACCGATGCCACGTGGGCGGTGCTGCGCGTGCTGGCGGCATCCGATTCCCGCGTCGCGCTGCTGCGCCTGTCGCGCAACTTCGGCAAGGAAGCGGCGCTGACGGCCGGGCTGGACCGGGTGGACACCGGTGCCGCGCTGATCCTGGATGCGGATGGGCAGGATCCGCCGGAGCTGATCGGGGAATTCGTCCGGCAATGGCAGGCGGGCTACGACAACGTGCATGGCACCCGCATCCAGCGCGAAGGCGAAAGCTGGTTGAAGCGATCCACCGCGCATGCGTTCTACCGCGTGATCGGTCGCCTGTCGAAGACACCGATTCCTGCCGACACCGGCGACTTCCGCCTGCTGTCGCCGCGTGCGCTGGCCGCGTTGCGCGAACTGCGCGAGCGCCATCGTTTCATGAAGGGCCTGTTCGGCTGGGTGGGCTTCAACCAGGTCGCCGTGCCTTACCACCGCGAACCGCGCCTGGCGGGGGAGAGCAACTTCGGTTTCTGGCGGTTGTGGAACTTCGCGCTGGAAGGCATCACCAGTTTCTCCACCGCGCCCCTGCGCGCCGCCACCTACCTGGGTGTGCTGACGGCGCTGCTGGCGTTCGCCTTCGCCATCTGGGTGATGCTGAAGGCGATGCTGTGGGGCGATCCGGTGGCCGGCTGGCCGACCATGATGACGGTCATCCTGTTCCTGGGCGGGGTGCAGCTGATGGCGCTGGGGTTGATCGGCGAGTACCTGGGGCGCCTGTACGAGGAATCCAAGCAGCGTCCGCTCTACCTGATCGATGCGTGGCAACCGGGCGGGGCAGGAGTATCCTTGCCCCAGCCCGATCGACCCTCTCTCCCATCCGGAGGCCGCCATGCGCACGGTTCGTCAGTTGCTGGGGTCCAAGACCCCTGAAGTCTTTTCGGTATCCCCTGATTCCTCGGTCCTCGATGCGATCAAGCTGATGGCGGAGAAAGGCGTGGGTGCGGTCCTGGCCATGCAGGGGCCACGCCTCGCCGGCATCGTGTCCGAGCGCGACTACGCCCGCAAGGTGGTCCTGCAGGGGCGCTCCTCGGCGAATACGCCGGTGCGCGACATCATGACCGCGAAGGTGGTGACGGTGCGGCTGGACGATTCGGTCGACCACTGCATGCAGGTGGTCACCGAGCACCGCATCCGCCACCTGCCGGTCGTGGAGGGCGACAGCGTGGTGGGCGTGGTGTCCATCGGCGACCTGGTCAAGGCGGTCATCGAAGACCAGCAGGTGGAACTGGACCAGTTGCAGCGGTACATCGCCAGCTGATCGCGCATCGCGGTCACTTCGCGTACTGGCCGCCGCAATTGCTGTCTTCGCCCGGGCCGACTTCGATCGTGGCCAGCAGTGCCGCGGGCGGCGCGATGCTTCCCAGTGCAAGGGCGGTCGCGCCACGCAGGCCCAAGCGTTTGAAATCCGGGCGGAAAGACGGGTCCTTGAACGTCCCGCCGACCACCAGGGGTGAACGCAGCGCCAGGATGCTGCGGTCCTTGGGGCGCGGACGCAGCTCCAGATCCAGCGCCTCATCCTTCAGATTGATGGTGCCCTTGCCGACGATGAGCGTGTCGCTGGAATCGAACGCCAGTGCGCGTGCCTGCATCATCCCGTCCTTGACCGCGAAATCGCCGAAGGCGCAACGGATCGGTACCGTGCGGTCCTTCGTCACCAGGAATTTCAGGGCTTCGGCGATATCCAGGCCGGCCAGTTCCATCAACAGGTTGCTGATGCGTCCCTGGCCCATGCCCAGCGCGATGTCGCCATCGGCGCTTCCCAGGATGCCGGCGATGGAGTTGCCGGTACCGGTGATGGTGATGTCGCCGCCCACGCGCCCGACCGCATCGCGCGTCAGCGCCACGTTCGGGAACAACTTGCCCAGGTCCAGCCTGCGGGCAGTGATCCTCGCGCGTGTACGGATGGTGTCTTCCCGCGCGTCCATCTGGATGGTTGAGCGGATGTCGCCATCGGCCACGCCGAAGTTGAGGGGTTCCAGTCGCAGCAGTCCGGCATCCAGCAACAGGTGGGCGTCCATGTCTTCGATCGGCAGCCCCGGCGCATTGATGCGTTGCGCTTTCAGGCGCACGTCCGCATCCATGGCGCGCAGTTTGGTCAGGTCGTAGGGCGTATCCGGCAGCAGCCGCGCATCGGCGGCGAGTTGGGCCGATTCGGCCTTCTGCTCCGGATTGCTGGCTTCCTTCCCACCGGTTTCGGGCGGTGCGCCGATGAAGCCGGACAGGTCATCCAGGTCCAGCCGCTTGGACACCAGGTTCGCCTTCAGCAGGGGTCGCGCGCGCCCCATGGTGACACTGGCCGAACCGCCCAGGTCGCTGTCGCCGACGACGCCAGTGAAGTCGTTGTAGTGCCAGGTGGCGCCATCGCGGCTGAAGCGTCCATCCAGCTTGTAAGGAGGCGTCGACGGGGTTGCCACCCCGATCAGCGGGAAAAGGTCCTCCAGGTCCTGGCCCGCCAGCATCAGGCGCAGGTCGAAGTCGCGCAGTCGGAACGGGTCAAGCAAGGTGCCGCGTGCGTGGGCCCGAGTACGGCCGGCGGTGGCGCGCACGTCGATCCGGTACGGTCGCTCGGTGTCGCGCAGCGCCAGCGGGGTTTCCGCCTGACCGGCCAGCGTGAACGCATTGCCGGCCCAGCGCCCTTTTCCTTTCACGTCCACCACCGGCGTATCGGTCGCGCGCGCAGGGGTGGCGCTGTCCAGTTGCAGGTCGATGTCGGTCTTCCGGCGCGGATCGAGATAGAGCAGCCTGCCGTCTTCTATCCATAGCCGGCGTAGCAGGAGCTTGCCGTCTCCCCCGTCGCCGAACACCCAGTTGCCCACTCCGTCGGGACCGGTTTCCAGCCGCAGACGCGGTTTGTCCAACCGGATCTCGGGGATGCGCGTTTCGCGTTTGAAGAAGAAGGGGAACACTTCCACGCGCAGCTCGGCGCGGTCCGCCGATGCCATGGTGGCCACTTTCGACCACGGGGCATTGCCGAATTCCAGCGCATCGGCACGGATGGTCGTGGTGCGCCCAAGGTCCACGTCCAGGTTGCCGCCGATATGGAACGTGCGACCGGTCTGCGCCTTCACCACGTATTCCACCGGGCGGCGCAGCCAGTTCCA
Organism: Pseudoxanthomonas sp. SL93; assembly: GCF_026625825.1. Taxonomy (NCBI): domain Bacteria; kingdom Pseudomonadati; phylum Pseudomonadota; class Gammaproteobacteria; order Lysobacterales; family Lysobacteraceae; genus Pseudoxanthomonas; species Pseudoxanthomonas sp. SL93. Next base: position 3,757,961 of record NZ_CP113065.1, read on the forward strand.
TTCGAACAGCAATACGAAGGCCACGATCACCGCCACCACGATGCCCAACACGATGGACGTGGTGCGCGAGAGCGGGCGCAGGGTGAAGCGCGGACGGAGCTTGGCCTGGCTCATGGCGCCCATGGTTGGGAACCACGTGTTCAGGGAATGCGAAGCAAGGCGTCAGGGGTTCATGTTCCGGACATGAACGATTCAGCGCCGGGCCGTGTCAGCCGCCCATGCGTGGCATCAGCACTTGTTCGGTCACCGCGATGAAATGGCACACGCTGCCGGCGATCACGAACAGGTGCCAGATGGCGTGCGAATAGCGAATCGATTCGCGGTGGTAGAAGAACGTGCCCAACGTGTAGAAAACGCCACCGGCCAGCAGCCAGCCCAGCGTCCACGCATCCAGCGACTGCAGCAGCGGCTTGATGGCGACGATCACCAGCCAGCCCATCGCGATGTAGATGATCGTCGACAGCAGCTTGAAGCGGCCCGTGTAGAACAGCTTGAACACCACGCCCGCCACCGCCAGTGTCCAGATCGCGGCGAACAGGCCCCAGCCCCATGGGCCGCGCAGGCCGATCAGCGTGAAGGGCGTGTAGGTACCGGCGATCAGCAGGTAGATGGCACAGTGATCGAATACCTTCAGCCGGCCCTTTGCGACCGGGTGCTGAATGGCGTGGTAAAGCGTGGACGCCGTGTACAGCAGCAACAGCGTGATCCCGAACACGATGGATGCGCCCAGTTGCCACGCATCGCCATGGATCGCCGCCAGCGTGATCAGCACGGCGCCACCGGCCAGCGCGGCGACGGCGCCCAGGCCATGGGTCAGTGCACTGGCGATCTCGTCGCGCATGTCGGCCAGATGGTCGGCGCGCTTGCGCTCGCGCAATGTCCGGAAAGGTGTCGGGTCACTCATGTGCGCACGTTACCGCAACGCAGCATGGCTTGCATCAGGCGCCAGCGGCCCGGTCGAGGCGGGGGCGACCGCCGTGCGCGGATGCCCTCGCATGCATCAACGGCTCAGACCGCGCCGACGCCCGAAAGCGCGGCCATGTCGGGACGGAACACGATGCAGAGCGCCACGCCGACCAGGAACAGGATGAGCGGCACCTTGTTCTCGGCGAAGTTCTTGATGCCGTAATAGATCGTGTAGAAGCGGCAGATGAAGCACAGGATCGCCGCCACTGCGCCATCCTTCTTGGCGGCGTTGACGGTCATCCAGATGGCGCCGACCAGTGCGGCGATCGCTCCCAGAAAATACATGCCCCATTTCCCCATGAGTGGCCGCGAATGCGGCAGGGCAAGCCCAGCCGACGGGTCGCCACGCCGGGAATGGGTGGGTCTGGTCGCCCGGGACGAACGTAACCCGGGAAACGCCGCGCGGGCGCGCGGCGTCGTCAGCCCAGGTCGACGCTGTGCGCGTGCTCGCGCGTGGCCAGGAAGGTCACGCCGGGCGCGCGCTCCTGCGCCAGTTGCAGGTTCACCCGCGTGGGTGCCAGGTAGACCAGCTGGCCGGCCGCGTCCAGCGCCAGGTTCATGGCGTTCTTGTCGCGGAACTCCTCCAGCTTCTTCGCATCGTCGCAGCGGATCCAGCGGGCCGTGGCCACGCTGACGTTCTCGAACGAGGCGTCAACGCCGTACTCGTCCTTCAGCCGGTAGGCAACCACGTCGAACTGCAGCACGCCCACTGCGCCCAGGATCAGGTCGTTGCTCATCAAGGGGCGGAAGAACTGGGTGGCGCCTTCCTCCGACAGCTGGGCCAGGCCCTTCTGCAACTGCTTGAGCTTCAGCGGGTCGCGCAGGCGCGCGCGGCGGAACAGTTCCGGCGCGAAGTTGGGGATGCCGGTGAAGCTGATCGCTTCGCCTTCGCTGAACGTGTCGCCGATGGAAATGGTGCCGTGGTTGTGGATGCCGATGACATCGCCCGGCCACGCTTCGGCGGCGATCTCGCGGTCGCTGGCCATGAAGGTCAGTGCGTTGGCCAGTTTCATTTCCTTGCCGGTGCGCACGTGGAAGGTCTTCATGCCCGCCTCGAAGCGGCCCGAGCACACGCGCATGAAGGCCACGCGGTCGCGGTGCTGCGGATCCATGTTGGCCTGGATCTTGAACACGAAGCCGGTCAGCTTGTTTTCGTCCGGCTGCACTTGGCGGCCGGTGGTGGCGCGCGGCTGCGGCGACGGGGCGTGTTCGACGAAGAAATCCAGCAGCGGCTGCACGCCGAAGTTGTTGACCGCCGAGCCGAAGAACACCGGCGTCTGCCGGCCCTCGCGATAGGCCTGCAGGTCGAACGGATGGCTGGCGCCCTGCACCAGTTCCAGTTCGTCGCGCAGGCCGGACAGCATGTCGGCGCCGATCTTCGCCTCCAGCCCCGGGTCGTCGAGCGACGCGAAGATGGTGGAGTCCTGGCGGGTGAAGTTGCGGCCCGGTTCGTACAGGTGCACCTCGCCGCTGACCAGGTGCACGACGCCCTTCAGGCGGCTGCCCATGCCGATCGGCCACGTCACCGGCGCGCACTGGATGCCCAGCACGCTCTCCACTTCGTCGAGCAGTTCGATGGGCTCGCGGCCCTCGCGGTCCAGCTTGTTGATGAAGGTCATGATGGGCGTGTCGCGCAGGCGGCAGACTTCCATCAGCTTGATCGTGCGTTCTTCCACGCCCTTGGCCACGTCGATGACCATCAGTGCGGAATCGACCGCGGTCAGCACGCGGTAGGTGTCTTCGCCGAAGTCGGCGTGGCCGGGCGTGTCCAGCAGGTTGACGATCTTGTCGTCGTAGGGGAACTGCATCACCGACGAGGTGACCGAGATGCCGCGCTCCTTTTCCAGCGCCATCCAGTCGGACGTCGCGTGGCGCGCGGCCTTGCGGCCCTTCACCGAGCCGGCCATCTGGATCGCGCCGCCGAACAGCAGCAGCTTTTCGGTCAGCGTGGTCTTGCCGGCGTCGGGGTGGGAAATGATGGCGAAGGTGCGGCGGCGCGCGGCTTCACGGGAAACATCGGGCATGGAAACGACGCCCGCGGGGGCGCTGGTCGGCTGGGGAGGGCGGCATTATAGCGGCTGCGGGCAGGGCGGCCGCCTGCGGTGTCAGCGGCTGGAGGGGAACTGCAGCTGCCCCAGCGGCCCGAACATCCTGAACGGCACCGATTCCAGCCGCATGCCACGGTTGGCCTGCACCACGAAGTGCAGGTGCGGCGCAGTGGAGAAGCCGGTATTGCCCGACAGCCCGATGTATTGGCCCTTGCGTACGTACTGGCCCACCCGCACCTGCGCGCCTTCCGGCTGCAGGTGCGCGTACAGCGCCATGCTGCCGTCGCTGTGCAGGATGCGGATGAAATTGGCGCGGCCGCCGTACTTTTCGCGGTTCAGCCCGGCTTTCTCGAAATCCGATTCCACCTGCATCACCAGGCCCTCGCGCGAGGCCACGATCCGCGTGCCTTCGGGCACGGCGAAATCCACCGCATGCAGGTTCTGCGCATCGCTGTGGCTGAAGCGTCCGCCCGGGCCTTGGTCCACGCGCACGCGGCCGTACTCGAACGGCAGGCGGTAGTCGTAGTCCTGCGGCTGGCTGGACGGATCGCCCGGCATGCCATCCAGCGACAGCTCGAAATCGCCGCCGCGCAAGGGGTCGGTCACGCTGATCTCGGCCACCAGCACGCTGCTGCGCGCCGGCACCACCGCGCGTGCGGGCAGGCCGGGCGCGCTGCGGACGTCACGCTGGCGGCGGAAGCCCAGCAGCACTTCCACCGGCCCATGCATCAGATTGTCGGCCCAGGCCTGGTAACGCAGCCCTGCACGCTCCAGGCGCAGGCGGACCAGCGCGCTGGGCGGGTTGCGGAAGCGCATCACGTCCAGGTCGCCGCCGGCCACCTGGTCGGGTTGCGGCGGCTGGTCACCGTATTGCGTGTAGCCCTGCTTGTCCTTCCACCGGTACAGGCGCGCCGCATCGGCAGGCGACGCCACGCACAGCACGAGCAGTGCCATGCAGCCCGCCCGCGCGGCACGCCATGCGTTCACCGGCGGCAGTCTTCCCGTAGGTCCAGCGCGTTGGCGATGTCGCGCAGGTCGAACGCCGCCAGCGACACGTCGTTGTGCAGGGCAAACAGCGCGCCCGCCGGGAAGCGCGGGGTGGGCATGGCGTAGAGGGTTTCGCCATCCGTGTTGGCGGTGACCCGCCCGGAGAACACGCCGCGGGGCGCGAGCGTTTCGCGGTCGAACACGCGGAAGCGCGTCGGCGTCAGCTGGTCCACCGCGACCCAGTAACCGTCGTCGGCGTTGCAGGCCCACAGCGCGATGCCTTCCGCGTCGGCGTCGAACACCGGCAGGCTGTAGCCACGGTAGCCACCGTCCAGACCGTAGTCGCGCAGGGTGGAGCCCACGCGCCGGTCCTCTTCGGCGATCAGCAGGCGCCGATGCGTGGGGTCGCCGGCGATCGATTCCACCATGCGCAGCGCGCCGGCCTCGTCGGTATCGCCGAAGGTGCCGGCCAGTTCCGCCTGCAGCCTGCCCGCGGCATCCAGCTGGACGCGGAAGCGCTTCACCCGGCGGTCCAGTTCGGCCATCGGCGGCAGCTTGCCGGTGCGGAAGTCCGCCATGAAGCTGTCGGTGACGAACACGTCCAGCTGCCCCGGGCCGGTTTCCTGCAGCCACAGGCCATACGGCGCACCCAGCACGTCATCGCCGAACGTGCCGAGCGGGGTGAAGTCGGGCAGCCGGAACGCCTGCACGCGATGGTTGTCGCGCTCTGCCACGAACAGCAGGTCACCGAACACGGCGATGCCGTTGGGGCGGTTGAACTGGCCCGGCGCGGTGCCCTGGCTCCCGACGGTACGCAGGCGCGTGCCGGTGTCGGCGTCGTACAGCGCCAGGTGGTGGGTGGCCTTGGCGGTGGCGATCAGCCAGACCGGACCTTCTTCTGTTGGCCAGGCCACCAGCGAGTCCAGCTCGTCCCCGGCCACCGGCTCGGAGACCCATGCCTCGGCGATCACCGCGTCGGCGGGCGTCTTCGGCGCAGGGGCCGGCGGGGTGGAGGTACGCAGGGGGGCGGCGCTGCAGGCGGCCAGCAGGGCGGCGCAAAGCCCGCCCATCAGGAAATTTCGTGTCATGTGAGGAATTATGCGGCATCGCCGCAGGCGGCGGCGAGGCGGATCCGGTTATTCCATCGCTCTATCCGAATAAAGCGATTGACAAGTGCGGAAACCGGCGGCAGAGTAGCGTCACCATCGAGACCGGCAGAGGGACAGGCCCGAAGAAGCCGGGGCAGCCAGCGACGCGCAAGCGCCGTGTAGGTGCCAAATCCTGCGGGGACCTCAGCGTCTGCCGGAAGATGGTTCGTACCGTGTCCTCGCACGGCGAACGCGAGCTCCGCGAAGCTCGGTGGTGCAGTCCCGTCCCGCAAGGGATCACGCCCACCGGATGCCGCCATGAGCTTCGTCAGTCCTTCGCTCCATCGCCTTGCCGAGCCTTCGTCGCTCGAGGGCCTCCCGCTGTCTTCCACGCAGGACGATGCGCCCCGCGCCCTTCGCGGCGAAGTGGTGGTGGAACTGGCCATGCGCCATGCCGGCACGCGTGCGGTGACGCTGCGTTACGAACTGCAGGGGCCAGTGGGCGCACCGGTGGTCTTCGTGGCCGGCGGCATTTCCGCGCACCGCCACCTGACCGCCAGCCACGTATTCCCTGAAAGTGGCTGGCTGAACGAGCTGGTCGCTGCTGGCCGCGCGCTGGATCCGGCGCAGCGGCAGCTGCTGGCATTCGACTTCATCGGCGCCGACGGCCGCCTCGACGCGCCAATCGACTCCGCCGACCAGGCCGATGCCATCGCCAAGCTGCTGGGCGCACTGGGCATCGCGCGCCTGGAAACCTTCGTCGGTTATTCGTATGGCGCGCTGGTGGGCCTGCAGTTCGCCGCCCGCCATCCCGAACGCGTGAAGAAGCTGGTCGCCGTCAGTGGTGCCCATCGCGCGCATCCGTATGCGGCCGCCTGGCGTGCCCTGCAACGGCGTGCCGTCACGCTGGGCCAGTTGCAGTGCGCCGACGCGCAGGGGCTGTCGCTGGCGCGGCAGTTCGCGATGCTCAGCTACCGCACGCCGGAGGAATTCGGCGAGCGCTTCGACAGCGCGCCCGAGATCGTCAACGGCCGCGTGCGCGTGGCCGCCGAAGACTACCTGGACGCCGCCGGCGCGCAGTACGTCGCGCGCACGCCGGTCATTGCCTACGTGCGCCTGTCCGAGTCCATCGACCTGCACCGCGTCGACCCCGCCGACATCCGCGTGCCCACGCTGGTGGTCGCGGTGGAAGGCGACCGCCTGGTGCCGCTGTCCGATTCCGTGGCGCTGGTGGAAGGCCTCGGCACGCTGGGCCAGCTGCGCGTGCTGCGCTCGCCCTACGGCCATGACGCCTTCCTGAAAGAAACCGACCGCATCGATTCCATCCTCACCTCGGCCCTGCGCGCCGCCGGAGACCTCGCATGAGCAGCTTCATCCCCACCGACGCCGACACCGCCTGTCGTCCCGCCACCGCCGCCGTGCGCGCCGGCATCGACCGCGATAACCGCCTACGGTGCCGTCACGCCGCCCATCGTGCTCTCGTCCAACTTCAGCTTCGCCGGCTTCGCGCAGAAGCGCGAATACGACTACACGCGCAGCGGCAACCCCACGCGCGACCTGCTGGCCGAGGCGCTGTCCGAACTGGAAGGCGGCGCAGGCGCCGTCATCACCGCGACCGGCATGGGTGCGATCACGCTGGTGCTCAACGCGCTGCTGGAGCCGGGCGACCGCCTGGTGGTGCCGCATGACGCGTACGGCGGCAGCTGGCGCCTGTTCAACGCGCTGGCGAAGAAGGGCCACTTCGAACTGATCACCGCCGACCTGACCGATCCGCGCTCGCTGGCCGATGCGCTGGCACAGTCGCCCAAGCTGGTGCTGATCGAAACCCCGTCCAATCCGCTGCTGCGCATCACCGACCTGCGCTTCGTCATCGAAGCCGCACACAAGGCCGGCGCGCGCACGGTGGTGGACAACACCTTCCTGTCGCCCGCGCTGCAGACGCCGATCGAATTCGGCGCCGATGTCGTGCTGCATTCCACCACCAAGTACATCAACGGCCACAGCGACGTGGTCGGTGGCGCGGTGGTGGCGCGCGATGCGGAAACCCACCAGCAGCTGGTCTGGTGGGCGAATGCGCTGGGCCTGACCGGATCGCCGTTCGACAGCTTCCTGACGCTGCGCGGGCTGCGCACGCTGGATGCGCGCCTGCGCGTGCACCAGGAGAATGCCGATGCCATCGCGGCCTTGCTGGATGGGCATCCGGTGGTGTCGAAGGTGTACTTCCCGGGCCTGGCGACGCATCCGGGGCATGCGGTCGCCGCGCGTCAGCAGAAGGGTTTCGGCGCCATGCTGAGCGTCGAGCTGGAGGGCGGCGAAGAAGCCGTGCGCGCCTTCGTCGAAGGCCTGCGTTACTTCACGCTGGCCGAGTCGCTGGGCGGGGTGGAAAGCCTGGTCGCGCATCCGGCGACGATGACGCATGCGGCGATGACCCCGGAAGCGCGCGCCAAGGCCGGCATCTCCGACGGCCTGCTGCGCCTGTCGGTGGGCATCGAATCCACCGATGACCTGCTGGCCGACATCGGTGCCGCCCTGGCGCGCGCCGAAGCCGTGGTGGCGGACTCCAAACGCAGGCTCGCCGACGCATGAGCACCGTCGTCCGGCTGGCGACCGCGCCGCGTGCCGCACCGAAACTGGCGCTGTTGGGCACGGGCGTGGTGGGCAGTGCGTTCGTCGCGCGCTACCAGCGCCTGCAGGAGCGCGCATTGCCGGTGCCCACGCTGGCGTGGCTGGCCAACTCGCGCGCCTTGCAGCCCTGCGACGTATCCGCACGTCAGGCGCTGGACGACGCCAACCAGGCTGCCGCCCGTACAGACGATCTGCCCCCGTGGGCCGAAGGCGAAGCGTTGCGTGCAGGCGATATCGTGGTCGACGCCACCGCCAGCGAAACGGTCGCCGACTGGCATGCGGAGTGGCTGTCGCGGGGCGTGCATGTGGTGACGGCCAACAAGCTGGGAAGCGGCAGCTCGCTGCCGCGCGCGCAGGCCATCGCGCGGGCACGCGCGGATTCCGGCGCGCGCTACGGCGATGCCGCCACCGTCGGCGCGGGACTGCCGCTGCTGCGCAGCCTGCGTGCGCTGGTGGCCGGTGGCGACCGCATCCATCGCGTCGAAGGCGTGCTTTCGGGTTCACTGGCGTGGCTGTTCAACCATTACGACGGCATGCGCGCGTTCTCCGGTTTCGTCCGGCAGGCGCGACAGGCGGGTTTCACGGAGCCCGACCCGCGGCTGGACCTGTCCGGCGAGGACGTGCGGCGCAAGTTGCTGATCCTGGCGCGTGCGGCGGGGTTCCCGTTGCACGCCGAAGATGTGCGCGTGGAATCGCTGGTGCCGGCGGAACTTGCCGCACTGCCGCTAGCGGAACTGGACGCCGCGCTGCCCCAGCTGGATGCGCCGCTGGCGACGCGTTTCAAGGACGCATACCGGAACGGTGCGCGCCTGCGTTTCCTCGGCCGCTTCGATGCCGAACGCGCCAGCGTCGGCCTGCAGGCATTGCCGGCCGATCATCCGCTGTGCGGCGGTGGCGGCACCGACAACCGCGTGGCGATCTACAGCGACCGCTACCCCGAACAGCCGCTGGTGGTGCAGGGTCCGGGCGCCGGCGCGGACGTCACCGCGGCGGCGCTGCTGGATGACGTGCTGGCCATCTCGCGGGCGTAGTCGCTGCGGGACGTGTCAGGGTTTCAAGCCCGCCAGCAACGCCGTGTTAAACCGCTCCGGGGCCTCCACCTGCGGTGAATGCCCCAGATCATCGAATTCGACCAGCGCCGCGCCGGGAATCGCCGTGGCGGCACGCCTGCCAAGCGCAGGGTAGTCGCCCAGCCGCTTCGCCAGCTCGGGCGGCGCCAGATCCTTGCCGATGGCGGTGCGGTCCTTCTGGCCGATGAAGAGGGTCGTCGGTACGTTGATCCGCGGAAATTCGTGGACGACGGGCTGGTTGAACACCATGTCGGACGTCAGTGCCTGGCTCCAGGCCACCGCCGCCTTGCCTTCACCCGCGTACATGCCGCCGAGCATCCGCACCCAGCGCTCGTACTCCGGCTTCCATTCACCGCCGTAATACACGGTGCGCTGGTAATCGCGGATGGTGTCGAACGAGGTCTTCAGTTCGCGCGCGTACCAGGCGTCGATGCTCCGCCATGGCACGCCGCTGGCCTTCCAGTCTTCCAGCCCGATCGGATTGACCAGCACCAACTGCTGCGTGGCCTGCGGATACTGCAACGCGTAGCGGGTGGCCAGCATGCCGCCCATCGAATGTCCGACGATCACCGCGCGCTCGATGCCGAGCCCCGTGAGCAGCGCATGCGTGTTGGCGGCCAGCTGGTCGAACGAGTACTGGTAGCGCGGCGGCTTGGCTGACTTGCAGAACCCGATCTGGTCCGGCGCTATCACGCGATAGCCCGCCGCCGTCAACGCGGTGATCGCCGATGCCCAGGTGGCGGCGCAGAAGTTCTTGCCGTGCAGCAGCACCACGGTCCGGCCGTTGGGGGTTGCCGGTGCGACATCCAGGTAGGCCATCTGCAGCGCCTGGTCCTGCGACGCGAAGTCGAAGTACCGCACCGGATGCGGATAGTCGAATCCTTCCAGTCGTGCGCCGTAGGTCGTGGTGGTGGGCGTCTGTGCGGAGGCGGTGGCCGCCAGCAGCATCAGCGCGATGGCAGGGATCTTCATCGTGGGGTAGACCTGTTGCGGGAAGCCGGCAAGCCTAGCGTGCATGCCGCCCGCGCGTGTCAATACGGCGTTGCCTGGGCGGACGCTGTCTATTGGCCCGGGTGATGCGGCCCGTGCAGTTGCAGGCAGCCCGCGCGCACCAGTTCCGCCGGATCGCGGCGCAGCGTGTCTTCGCCCAGGTCGGGCAGGGGTGCCGTACCGAGGGCGTAGTGCGCCCAACCGTTCCTGCCATCGGCCTTGACCTGGTACAGCGCGCGATCGGCCAAGGAAACCAACTGCTCCCAGCCGAGCAGGTCGGGTGCCTGCGGAAAGGGGGGATAGCCGATCAGTCCCAGCGACGCGGTGACCTTGAGGGTTTCCTGGCCGGTTTCCACCGGGGTGCACGCGATGGTGGTGCAGATGCGCCGCCCCATTGCATGCAGTTCATGGCGCGGCATCGGGCGGAACACCAGCAGGAATTCCTCGCCGCCCCAGCGGATGACGTAATCGCCCTCGCGCGCCAGCGTGCGCAGGCGATGCGCGATGGCCTGCAGGACGCGATCGCCGGCCTGATGGCCGTGGCTGTCGTTGATGGATTTGAAGTGGTCGATGTCCAGCAGCGCGAATGCCAGCACGTCCGCGCCGGCAGCAAAACCGCGGTGCCGCTGGTAGTAGGCGATGTCGATGGGCAACTGCTGGGCCAGGTAGCGCCGGTTGTGCAGCCCGGTCAGCGGATCGGTCAGGCTGATCGCCTGCAGCCGCTGGTTGGCCTGCTGAAGATCCACCGTGCGCTGCTGGACCAGTTTCTCCAGCACCGTGCGCTGCCGCGTATGCCGGCGCAGCAGCCAGCGGTTCCACAGCATCACCAGCCCCGCCAGCACCAGCCCGAGCAGGGCATAGAACCAGGCGCTCTCGAAGAAGCGCGGTGCGATGCTGAAGGGCAGTCTTGCCGATACGCGGCTGGACAGGCCGCTGTTGTTCGTCCCGATGACTTCGAAGACGTACTCGCCCGCCGGCAGGTTGGTGTAGGTCGCGCTGCGCTGATGCGGGTCGTCGAGCAGTTTCCAGTCGGTGTCGTAACCATCCAGGCGGTAGCGGATGTCGATGTGGTCGGCCGCCTGGAAGCTGAGCGTGGTGAACTCGAAACGCAGGTCGCGCGTGGTGCTGGGCAGCGACCAGTCGGCCGCGGTATCGGCCGCCCGCCACTGGCCGGAGACCTGCACGCGTTCGATCACCGATTCCGGCAGGTAGTCGTTGGCCAGGTCCTGGTCGGTCTCCATCACCACCACGCCATCGCGCGTGGGCAGCCACAGGGCGTGGTCGACGAGGAAGCCGCGACTGTTGCCCGCGCCGTTGCAGCAGTCGCCCTTCTGCCCGCCGTGGCGGTCGCCGCGTTCGTTCAACAGGGTCCTGGCCTCGATCCGGAAGGCGGGATCCTCGGCGGCCATCAGCACGTCGGCCACGGCAACCCGGTAGATGCCCCGCAATCCGCCGACCCACAGGAAGCCGTCGTCCTCTTCAGCGAAGAAGAACGGCGCATTGGCGGGAATGCCGCGGCGCTTGTCCAGCCGCGTCCAGCGCTGTCCGTTGAACAGCAGCATCACTTCTTCCGACAGCGCGCCGGCCACCCATTGGCCACCGGCGAGTTCGTGCAGCGCGACGATATGCGGCGCTTCAAGGCCCGATCCGGTCAATGGAATGCGTTGCAGCCGCTCGTCGATGAATTCGTACAGGCCGCTCTGCGTGCCGACCAGCAGCCGTCCATCCCGCGTCTCCATCAGCACGCGCACGCGGATGTCCTGCAGTCCGGCCTCGCCGGCGTAGTGGCGCAGGCGTTCGCCGCCGTCCCAGCGGAACAGGCCCTTGCTGGTGGCGAACCACAACCGTTTCTGCTGGTCGCGCAGCATGCCGTTGATCTGGGCGGCATCCATGGGTGCCAGGAAACCAGGCCGCTGCACGCGGCCGTCGCGGTAGAGCGCGGCACCATCGCGCGTGCCGATCCAGGTCTGGTCCTGTTCGGCCAGCAGCGTGTAGGCGGCAGGGTGGGGCAGGTCCTTGCCCTGCGCCACGCTGCGGAAGCGCCCGCCCTCGAACACACTGACGCCATCGTCGCTGCCCACCCAGGTGCGTCCCTGCGGGTCCTGGGCGATGGACCAGAGCAACGGTTGGGCGAGGCCTTCGGCGCGGCTGAAGCGCCGGGTCCACCCGTTCCACACCCGGCTGGCGCCTTCACTGTTGCTGCCCAGCCAGAGGTTGGATTCGCGGTCCTCGTAGAACACGCGGATCTCGGCGAGTGCACCGCTGGCGCCGATGCGTTCCATCAGTCGCCCACCGCGCATGCGATACAGGGTGTCCTTGGTGCTCGCCCACAGGATGCCGTCGCGGTCCTCGTGCAGGGCCTGCACGCCGCCATTGGTGGCCGGCACGTCGGCCTGGGGCCGCCAATGGTCGCCTTCAAGCACGTAAAGGCCGGTATCGCCGCCGGCCCACCAACGGCCGTCATGCCGGGCCAGCGAAGTGACCGTCGCCGCCTCGGCACCGGCGGGCAGGCGCAGGGCGCGCGCCTCGCGACCTCCGAAGACGTGCACGCGGCCACGCCCGCCCACCCAGAGCTGCTCCGCCTCGTCCACCCGCAACGACAGCGCGCCACCCTCGTCCATGGCATGCAGGGTGCGCAGCGCATCGGCTTCCACGATCATCACGCCGCGGTCGGTGGCCGCCAGCACCCGTCCCTGGGCGTCCAGCTGCAACGCGCGGACGTCGACCACGCCGGCGGCCTCTCCCGCTGCCAGCGGCACGGCCGTGACCTGGTTGCCGCGGCGCACGGCCAACCCCTGCGGCGTGCCGATCCACAGGCGCCCCTGCCGGTCCGACTGCAGCGCCTGGATCCACGTGCTGGGCAGTCCGGGCGTGTTGTCCAGGTCGAAATTGGTGAAGCGCACGCCGTCGAAGCGGCTCAGGCCGGCCTGGGTGCCGAACCACAGGTAGCCGGGCCGGTCCTGCGCAATGGCGATGACGCTCAGCTGGGGCAGGCCCTGTTCCAGGTTCCAGCTGTTGCGCACGTAGTGGTGGAACGATTTCGACGGGTCCAGCGCGTGCGCCGTCGGGCAAAGCGCGGCCATCCCGCCCAGCAGGGGCAGGCACCAGACCGCCAGCCTGCGCCGCCAGGAAGGCCGGTCGAGGCTGGCCTCGTCCGCGTGGCTGGACAGGGCCGTTCTCCGGTAAGCGTGTTTACCAATCTACGGTATCGGCGCGTGCACGCCACGCTAAAGGGGGCGGGCGCTCTTGTGCCACGGTCGGGCACCGCTCACGGGAGGTCGTGCAGGGCGCCGGGGCTGCGCCTCGGTCCTGGGTCTTCGCCGATCTGTCTACCGGGCCGGTGGGGAGGTGTCCCGGCGGGCGCCGGCCCACGGCCCGCCTCGTATCGCCATCGGCGGAGGCCGGAGCCGGCCCGTCAGCACTCGATGACGTTCACCGCCAGTCCGCCGCGACTGGTTTCCTTGTACTTGTCCTGCATGTCGCGGCCGGTGTCGCGCATGGTCTTGATGACCTTGTCCAGGCTCACCTTGTGCTTGCCGTCGCCGCGCATGGCCATGCGGCTGGCGTTGATCGCCTTCACCGCGCCCATCGCGTTGCGCTCGATGCACGGGATCTGCACCAGCCCGCCGATTGGGTCGCAGGTCAGGCCCAGGTTGTGTTCCATGCCGATCTCGGCGGCGTTCTCGATCTGGCTGGGGGTGCCGCCGAGCGCGGCGACCAGGCCGCCGGCAGCCATCGAGCACGCCACGCCTACTTCGCCCTGGCAGCCGACTTCGGCACCGCTGATGCTGGCGTTCTCCTTGTAGAGAATGCCGATGGCGGCGGCGGTCAGCAGGAAGTCGAACACGCGCTGCTCGCTGGCGCCGGGGCAGAAGCGGTCGAAGTAGTGCAGCACCGAGGGAATGATGCCGGCCGCGCCGTTGGTGGGCGCGGTGACCACGCGGCCACCCGCGGCGTTTTCCTCGTTCACCGCCAAGGCGTACAGGTTGACCCAGTCCAGCACCGTCAGCGGGTCGCGCATCGCCGCTTCCGGCTTGCTGGACAGTTCGCGGTGCAGCGCCGGTGCGCGCCTCGACACGTGCAGGCCGCCGGGCAGGGTGCCTTCCTCGCGGATGCCGCGTGCCACGCATGACTGCATGGCGATCCAGATGGCGCGCAGGCCGTCGCGGATCTCTTCCTCGCTGCGCCAGCAGGTTTCGTTCTCGAACATCATCTGGGCGATGCTCAACCCGCTGCGCTGGCACTGGGCCAGCAGTTCGTCGCCGCTCTTGAACGGATAGGGCAGCGGCGTCTCGTCGGCAACGATGCGGTCCGAGGCGGCATCATCCTGGTTCACCACGAAGCCGCCGCCCACCGAGTAGTAGTCGCGCGTGGCGATCACCTCATCCTGCGCGTCGTAGGCGGTGAACCGCATGCCGTTGGTGTGGTAGGGCAGCTTCTGCCGCTTGTTCATCAGCAGGTCGCGCTTCTCGTCGAAGGCGATCGCATGCGTGCCGCCCAGCTGCAGCTGCTTCGCACCGCGGATGCGTTCCAGCGCGGGCGGAATGATGTCGGGGTCGATCTCGTTCGGGTAATGGCCCTCCAGCCCCATCAGCACGGCCTTGTCTGTGCCGTGGCCGCGGCCGGTCAGCGCCAGCGAGCCGAAGACTTCGGCGCGGATGCGGACCACGTCGTGCAGGCGGCCGGGTTCGGCCAGCCAGCGGGCGACAAAACGCGCGGCGGCCCGCATGGGGCCGACCGTGTGGGAGGAACTGGGACCGATGCCGATCTTGAAAAGGTCGAAAGTGCTGACTGCCATGCGGCGTATTCTATGCTGCCGGCGCGGACAACCCTTCCCGCGTCGCAGCAGATGGCCTGGACCGATGACGCCGATGCCCCTGATCCTCTACCAGCGCGACGATTGCCATCTCTGCGACCTCGCGCTGGAAGTACTGGCGCAGGCCCGGGTACCCGAGTTCGACAGCGTGTTCATCGACGGCGATGACGCCCTGGAGGCGCGGTATGGCGTGCGGGTTCCCGTGGTGCGTCGGAGCGACACGGGCATGGAACTCGACTGGCCGTTCGATGCCGATACCGTGCGTGCATTGCTGTAGGGCGAAGCTGTCCCCCCGCGGAACTTGCGACCAGGAGCGTGCCGTGTCGTCCGGCCGTCAGGGTAGGCTCCACCATTTCTGTACCGAGGGTGTCCCCATGCCGAGGATGCGGTGGCGGCTGCTGGCGTTCGTGGTCGTCGTGGCGACCGCACCGGCTGCGATCAGGAGCAATGCGAATGAAGGCAACGCGGCCCTGCTCCGGATGCACGGCGAATTCGTCGATGCCTTTGTGGACAGCCAGGGCTTCGGGATGCGGCGCGTCACGCCGATGATGGCACGCATGCGCCATTATCAGTTCGAAGGGTTTGGCGAGGCCGCCCAATGTGTCTTCGACGTGGAACTGGTGGGCGTTGCGCGGCACGATCCTCCCGTCGTCCATGCTGCGACGTTCATGGGTTTCCAGCACAGTGACGGCGATGCCGGCGCGATGGCGCCATCCCCTTCGGTCCGCGGCTTTCAGGCGTGGGAGCGGAATGGGTTGTCCCGGCTCATGGCCGGCGGAGACATCGTCGTGCAGGCCACCCCCCGTGGTGAGCGCATGATGGGTCCCATCCGCGCACGCCCAGACTGCTTGTCCTGCCACCGCGGCCACCGTGAGGGCGACGTACTGGGTGCCCTCAGCTACGGCCTTGGGCACATCGTGGCATCGCCGGACGATCCTGGCCGGCGTTCCTGTCGCCCGTGAAGGATCAACGTGGCTTGAACACGACCTTCGTGCTGATCGCCACGTCATTCGGCAGGGTCGCGGTGTCGGCCCATTCGCCACCGCCAACGCCGAAATCGAGGCGCTTGACCGTGGCCTTGCCACTGAGCACCGGCTGGGCGCCGGGGGTCCAGGTGAAGGTCAGCGTGACCGGCTTGCTGACGCCGCGTAGGGTCAGCGTGCCGTCGGCGGCGTACTGGTTGCCGCCCAGCGCGCGGAACTTGCTGGCCGTGTAGCGCGCCTGCGCGAACTTGGCGACATTGAAGAAATCGGCGGTCGACAACGTTTCGTCGCGGTCACCGTTGCCGGTCTTGGTGCCGGCAAGCTGGATCACCACATCCAGTCGCGAGGCCGCCAGCTGCTTGGGGTCGAAGTTCGTCGTGGTGGCGAAACTGCCGAACCTGCCGGTGAACGTCTCGCCCTGGTAGTTGCTGGCGAACACCAGCGAAGAGCCGGGCGCCTGCACGTAATCGGCGGCGATCGCCGGCGCGCTGGCCAGCAGCAGGAAGGCAAGCGCGACGCGCGCGCGGTCAGACAGTTTCATCGGGAGCATCCTGGGAGGGGGAAGGAGAAGCCGGTGCCGGCGTGGCCACCGTGCGTCGGGCGGGCAGCATGCGCCGTAGCGTGGCGTCGTTCTGGAACAGGTGGTGGTAGAGCGCGGCCGCGGCATGCGCAAGTACCAGGGCAACCAGCACCCAGAACAGGAATTCGTGCGCACCTTCCGCGGCCTCGTGCACGGCCTCGCTGCGGCCGGTGATCGCCGGCAGGTTGAACAGCTTGAACCACTGCAGCGGATAGCCCGCGGCAGAGTTCAGCACCCAGCCGGACACCGGGATCGCGAACAGCAGCGCGTACAGCAGCCCGTGCGTCACCGACGCGATGCGCTGCTGCCAGGTCGGCGTGCCGGGCACCGGCGCCGGCGCACCTGCATACAGGCGCCACGCCACGCGCAGTGCGACCAGCGCCAGGATGGTCAGTCCGATGGACTTGTGCAGCGCATAGATGTTGATCTTGCGCGGGCCGTTGGGCAGGTCACCCATGGTCAGGCCCAGGTACGCCATCACCAGGATCAACACTACGATCAGCCAATGGAATGCCTGGCTGATCGCGCCCCAGCGCTCGTCGGTGTTCTTGAGGGTCATGGCGTCGGCTCCGGGGTGGCGGGTGGAATGTCTTCGTTGCCGGTCGCGGTTTCTTCCCGGTCGGCCTTGCCGCCGTAGGTGGCTTCGGCTTCGATGCGCAGTTCGACGTCGTCGCCGATCACCGATTTCCAGGCGGTGATGCCGAAGTCCGCGCGGCTGATGCGGGTGGTGGCGGAAAAACCTGCCGTGCGCCGGAAGGGCGGCATCGGGTGGCGCTTGACGGCATTCAGGGTGACGTCGAGCTTCACTTCACGGGACACGCCACGCAGGGTCAACGTGCCATACACCGTGGCGCGGCGCGCATCGACCGGTTCCACACGCGTGGACACGAAGCGCGCAGTGGGGTGTTCTTCCGCGTCCAGCAGCGAACGCGCCAGCGTGGCTTCATTCCATTTGGCATCGCCCAGGTCCACGCGCGCCATCGGTACGGTGGCTTCCAGGCGCGCATGCGTCCAGTCCGCCTCGTCGAACACCAGCGTGCCCGTACTACCTGAGACGGTGCCGAGGGCGCGCGAAAAACCGGCATGCTCCACCGCGAACATCACCCGCGTATGCACCGGGTCCAGCTGGTACTCGGCGGCGCCTTCCGTGCGGGCCAGTGCAGGCAGCGACGAAAACGCCAGCACCAGGCCGCACAGCAGTCGGGCAGCGAAGCCGGTGCGTGGA
The DNA here is from genome assembly GCF_026625825.1 of Pseudoxanthomonas sp. SL93. NCBI lineage: Bacteria > Pseudomonadati > Pseudomonadota > Gammaproteobacteria > Lysobacterales > Lysobacteraceae > Pseudoxanthomonas > Pseudoxanthomonas sp. SL93. The sequence continues at coordinate 3,775,339 of NZ_CP113065.1, forward strand.
CGAGCGCGACGGGGGGCGGGGAGGGCGAACATGGCGCAGATTCTAGGGGCCGGACCATGAAGATACCCCGCTTGCACATGCAACGGTCCGTTGCGACGATGCCCGAGGGGCGAAGGCCGGGATGGAAGGCGGGGCGGGATGACGATGCGTGCGTGGTGGTTGGTCCTGTGCCTGCTGTGTGCACCGGCATGGGCCACGGTGCCCGAGATCCCGCGGTTCCGCCTGCTGGGTGCGGCCGATGGATTGCCGTCCACGACCATCCCTGCGCTGGCGCGCGACCGTTCCGGCTATCTGTGGATCGCGACCTGGGATGGCCTGGCCCGCTACGACGGCCTGCAGTTCAAGGTGTGGCGCCACGATCCCGCGGACCCCGCTTCGCTGCCGGGCAACGTGGTGCAGGCATTGCACATCGACGCCGCCGATCACGTCTGGGTGGCAACCGAGAATGGCGGCCTCAGCGTGATGGAAAAGGATCGCAAGGGTTTCCGCCACTACCGCCAGGCCGCTCATCCGGAGATGGGCAGCGATGACGTGTTCGCCATCACCAGCCGCGGCACCGACATCTGGTTCGGCACGTTCGGTGGCGGCCTGCACAAGCTCTCGGCCGGGGGGCGCATCACCCGGTTCGCGGCCACGGAAGGGTCCGGCGACGGCCTGCCGTCGGACAACGTGCTGTCGCTGGCGTTCGACGCGCGCGGCGTGTTGTGGATCGGCACGATGGCCGGTCTGGCCCGCCTTGAAGCGGGCGCCGTGCATCGCCATCCGCTGCCGGGTGGTGATGATCTGATCATCTATTCGGTCACCGCCGACGGTAGTGCGCTGTGGGTCGGTGCTTCCGATGGCATGCATCGCTGGCTGCCGGAGGGACGCTGGGTGACGCCAGCGTGGTCGTCGATGTTCGCGCGCCCCAACGCCGTCATCGCGATGGTCAGCGACGGGCGCGGCGAATACTGGCTCGCGAGCCAGGGCGGGTTGTGGCGTACCGAAGGCGAAGGCGCGCCGGCGCCGGTCAACTACGACCAGCAGGGCGTCGGCATCGGTCGTGTGCTGCAGACGGTGCTGATGCTGCCCGACGGCGGATTGTGGGTGCCGGTGCCTACCCGGGGCCTGGCCTATCTGCGCCCGGACTGGCGGCGCATCGCGGCGTTCTCGCCAGCGCAGGGTCTGGGCGGCGGCCTCTACCGCGGCCTGTCGCAGGCGGGGGACCATGCGCTGTGGCTGGCCAGCAGCACCGGCAAGGTGGAGCGGCTGGATACGCGCACCGGTGAGATTTCCCCGTTGGGGCACCACGAAGCGTTGCTGGGCGAAATGCGCCTCACCTCGGCCCTGCAGGACAGCCAGGGCAAACTCTGGATCGGCCATCGCACCGGTCTGCTGCGCATCGATCCTGCCAGCGGCGCATTGCAGCAGTGGTCGCAGCAGGGTGCGGACGCCACGCCCGATGGCACGTCGGTGGACTGGCTGGTCGAAGGGCAGGACGGCAGCCTCTGGCTGGTGACCCAGATGGGCAGCGTGCAGCGCCGCGACCTGCGCACGGGTGCCGTGCTGGACACGTTGCTGCGCGACCCCGAGGACGGCACATCGCTGCCGGCCACCGAGGCCATCGTGCGTGCACCCGATGGCAGCGTGTGGCTGGCGGGCGAAGCCGGCCTGCTGCGCTGGGACAGTGCGACGCACCGCTTCGCCGCGGTACCGGCGATGGGCCGCGAGCGGGTGTTTTCGTTCGCGTTCGAACATGCCGACCGCCTGTGGCTGCATCGCCTGACCGGCGTGGAAGCGTGGCGACGCGATGGCGTGCGCGGCTGGGTGCGCGAACGCCGCATCGGCGTGGACGAGGGACTGCCCGCGGTGGAGTCGACAGGCCTGCAGGTGGATCCGCAGCGCAGGGTCTGGCTGGGTACGCGCCGCGGCGTCTTCCGCATCGATCCCAACCTGCGGGGGTCGCGCGCGCTGCTGCGCAACTTCAGCGTGCGCGACGGCATGATCAGTCAGGAGCTCAACGACCGCGGCCTGCTGATGACGCGCGACGGCCTGCTGGCCGGTACGGCCGCCGACGGCTCGGTGATGCTGATCGATACGCACCTGCCCGATCCCGCCCCGGTCACGCCCAGCCTGGTGCTGGACAACCTGCAGGTGAGCCGCGGCGACGAGGTGATGCACTTCCCCGGCCAAGATGGACTGGAACTGACGCCGCAGGACCACGAACTGCAGGTCAGCATGCGCCTGCTGAGCTACGAAGACCCGCTGGCCAACCGCTACCGCTCGCTGCTGGAAGGCTTCGATTCCGGCTGGGTGGACCAGGGCGCCAGCGGCGAGCGCGTGTTCTCGGCACTCGCGCCAGGTCGTTATCTGCTACGCCTGCAGGCGTTCGACGCGGCCGGCAATGCCTCGCGCGAGATCCACCTGCGCTTCCGCGTGTTGCCGCCCTGGTGGCGCAGCCCGTGGGGCATCGCCCTGTTCTCGCTGCTGGGCGTGCTGCTGCTGCTGGCGCTGGGTGCGGCGTACCGCCGGCGCGTACGCCGTCGCAGCGCGTGGCAGCTGGCGGAACACAAGCGCGAAGTGGCCGAACAGGCTTCGCTGGCGAAGACGCGCTTCCTTGCCACGCTCGGCCACGAGATCCGCACGCCGATGACCGGCGTGCTGGGCATGACCGAACTGCTGCAGTCCACGTCGCTGAACACCCGGCAGCGTGGCTATGCCGACTCCATCCAGCGCGCGGGCACCCACCTGCTGAGGCTGGTCAACGACGCGCTGGACCTGGCGAGGATCGAGGCCGGCAAGCTGGAGTTGCAGCAGATCGACTTCGACCTGCACGTGCTGCTGCATGACGTGGTCGCACTGATGGCACCGGTGGCGGCCAAGCGGGGCCTGGCCTTCCACGACGCCATCGCCGCGGACGTGCCGCAGCGGGTGATCGGGGATCCGTTGCGCGTGCGACAGATCCTGCTGAACCTGCTGGGCAATGCCATCAAGTTCACCGAAGCCGGGCACGTGTCGATGCGGGTGTTCCCGCTGGCGCCTCAGGGCCTGCGCATCGAAGTGGGCGACACTGGGCCGGGCATCAACGCCGAGCAGCAGGCGCGGCTGTTCCAGCGTTTCGAACAGGCCGAAGGCGCGCGCACCACGGCGCGCTACGGCGGCAGCGGCCTGGGGCTGGCGATCTGCCAGGAACTGGCGCTGGCGATGGGGGGGCGCATCAGCGTGGAAAGCGTGCCGGGCAAGGGCACGCGCTTCTTCGTCGACCTGCCGGGACTGGTCGACGTGAAGGGGTCTGCGACCGTGATGCCCAAGGCGGTGCCTGTCGTCGCCTCGCAGCAGGCGCTGCATATCCTGCTGGTGGAAGACGACCCCACGGTCGCCGAGGTCGTCGCGGGTCTGTTGCGCGGACGCGGGCATGCGGTGACGCATGTGCCGCACGGCCTGGCCGCGTTGACCGAAGTGGACCAGGCGAGATTCGATCTGGCGTTCCTCGATCTGGACCTGCCCGGGCTGGATGGCATCGCGCTGGCGGCGCAGTTGCGACAGCGCGGCTTCACCGCGCCGCTGGTGGCGTTGACCGCCCGCACCGATGCCGATGCCGAGCCGCAGGCGCTGAAGGCGGGGTTCGACAGTTTCGTGCGCAAGCCCGTCACCGGCGACATGCTGGTCGAAGCGATCGCGGCGGTGCTGGGCCAATCCCCGTTTCCGTCGCCGCCCGGTGAGGATGCGCGCGGGCGGGAGACGGAGGCCTGACGATGTGGCGGGCATGCGCATTGATGCTATTGGGCGGGTTCGCCACCGCGGCAGCGGCACAGCCGGCGGATACCGATCGCAACCGCAAGCCGGAGTCGGAATCGGCATCGACGAGCACCGACGACGGAGGGGTGCCGTTTCTCGGCGGCTTCCTGACCGAGACACGCATCCTGTATCCGCTGCGCCTGGGTGATTGGCAGGCGCGCGGTGAGCACCGTTACGAGCAGGCCGAACTGGGAGTGTCGGTGCGCTACCAGCACCGCCGCCACCCTGATCGCTGGGTGGACGTGTACTTCTATCCCGGCGGTGTCCTCGAGGACGGGCGGTTGCTGCGCGAAACGCAGGGCACGCTGGAAAGCATCCGGGCGCATGGCGGTTACACCGGCGTCGAGGTCACGCCTCCACACGACTACCGCCTCGGCATCGGCAACGGCAAGCAACGCCGGCAGCTTCCCGCCTATGCCGTGGCGATGTCGCTGCGGCGCGAGGGCAAGGACTACAGTTCGGCCATGGTGCTGCTGGCCAAGGACCTTTATTTCATCAAGGGCCGCTTCAGTGCCGAGGCCGATGTCATGAAGCCGGCGCGGGTCCAGTCGCAGCTGCAGGCGCTGATGGAACAGCTGGTGCGCGAGACCACCGTGCTCAGCACCGGCGCCTGCTGGATGCCGCCGCCGATCGTGCAGGTCGCATCGCTGGATGACAAGGCAGTCGGGGCGCTCATGAGCACGCGGCGCGATGGCGAGTTGCGCGTGGTGGCGCATGCGGATCGCATCGATGCGCTGGAGCCCGACTCACCCGAGGCCAGGGTGATGCAGTTCATGTCGATGACGGCCAGCGGCCGCTGGATACAGGGCTGCAATCCGCCCGAGGACATGACACCCGACGTGCCGCCCACGCACCGGGAAATACGCTTCGAATACCGCGCGCCCGACGGGCGCAGCGACGGCCGCACGCCCCGCCTGCGGGGCAGGCGCCTGGGCGTGGGCTGACCGATCACGGCAGCGGGTGTACTTCCATCACGCCGAACATCGGGTCGTAGTAGAACCAGTCGCTGCCGTTGGTGGAAAGCCAGTCGATCTGCGCGCGGTGCGCCGCAGGCACGTGGCACAGCACGGCATTGCCGTAGTCGTCGCCGGCCGGGGCCGGGGAGGGCGGCGAATCATCGAGGAAGTCCGCGAGCGATGCCGGCTTCTCGCCCCAGGTCAGGCAGTCGGCCTCTGATGCCGTGGCGGCGGGCCACGTCATCCTGTCCCAGAAGCCCGCGCGTCCTTTCGCGTTCAGTCGATGCGCGTCCGCCACCTCGCCGTTGGCCGCCAGGCGCACCTGCCATGCCTCCTGCCGGCGCTCGACGATCCACACCGTGTCATCCTCCAACGCCGTGGCGCCATGTCCGTAGCGACCGGCGAACCGGTCCGCGTCCTGCGCCGCCACACAAGGCAATGCAAGCAGCAGGAGAGTGGCGAGCGTGCCGCGGGCCGCGCGGCGTGTCATGCACTGCATCGGCTCAATCCGCCCACGCTTCGGCATAGAGCGTGCGCTGTGCGTCGTCGGGATCGGGATGGATCCAGATGCCGCTGATGTCATCGGTGGGAAGGAAAAGTCCGGTGCCGGTCACGCTCATCTTGCAGGCGGACGGCGTAGAAGCCGTTTCTTCGCGCAGCCGGCGTTCGCGGCAGGCACCTTCCACGTGCGCCTGCAGTGCCGTCGCGGCCGCGTCGTAGGGGGCCTCGATCACGTACTGGTGGTCGCCCCAGCGCTCGGAATCCATCAGCCGCACTTCCGCCACCGGCAGACCGGCCAGGCGGACGCGTTCGGGCTTCAGCAGGGCGCGCGACGTGATGGCCAGGGTCTCCTCGCCCGCATCGTCCACCGTGGCCGCATCGCAATCCAGCTGCACGCTGGTGACATGCTGGCGCCAGGGCAGCGGCAGCTCATCCAGTCGGCGCGCACGCACCCGGCTGCAATCCGGTGCGGGCGGACGGCCATCCTCGGCATACGCCACATCGGGGGCCAGCGTCAGCACCAGCGCGGGAAAATCGCCGCCCCGGACATGCAGCGCAGGGGGCGGCGTCAGGTCTTCGGCCCGGGCGCGCGCCGCGGCTGCCATCAGCAGGCCGGCGGCGGCAGGGGCAAGCAGGCAGCGGCAATCCATTGCATCACTCCAAGGTGGAAAAACGGATCTGCCGCGCTCAGTCGGCGACAGGCCTCATCTTGCGCTGAATTCGTGCACCGCATCGACCAGCACGCCGACATGATCGGGATTCATGTCGGGCGACATGCCATGGCCCAGGTTGAAGACATGGCCATCGCGATTGCCGTCCGCGCCGGCGGCGTAACTGTCCAGCGTGTGCTTGACCTGGGTGCGTATCGCCTCGGGAGAACCGTAGAGGACAGCCGGGTCCAGGTTGCCCTGCAGCGCGACCTTGCCGCCCGTGCGGCGGCGCGCTTCGGACAGTTCCACCAGCCAGTCCACGCCGACGCCTTCGGCGCCGCTGCCCGCCAGGTCTTCCAGGTAGGCGGCGTTGCCCTTGCCGAACAGGATCAGCGGCGTGCGTTCGTCACCCTCGCCGCGCTCCAGCTCGCGCGCGATGCGCTGCAGGTAGGGCAGGGAGAACTCGCGGTACATCGCCGGGCTCAGCACGCCGCCCCAGGTGTCGAACACCTGCAGCGCCTGCGCGCCGGCCGCGCGCTGCGCGGACAGGTAGGCGATCACGGCATCGGTGTTCAGCGACAGCAGGCGGTGCAGCGTGGCGGGGTCGTTCAGCGCCATCGCCTTGATGCGCGCGAAGTCCTTGCTGCCGCCGCCCTCCACCATGTAGCAGGCCAGCGTCCACGGACTGCCGGAAAAGCCGATCAGCGGCACCTTGCCGTCCAGCTCGCGACGGATCACGCGCACCGCGTCCATCACGTAGCGCAGTTCGGTTTCCATGTCCGGCACGCCCAGCTTGTCGGCGTCGGCGGCGGTGCGCACGGTGCGTTCGAACTTGGGGCCTTCGCCTTCCACGAAGTACAGGCCCAGCCCCATCGCATCCGGGATGGTCAGGATGTCGGAGAACAGGATGGCCGCGTCCAGGTCGAAGCGGCGCAACGGCTGCAGGGTGACTTCGCAGGCCACCTCGGGATTCTTCGCCATGCCCAGGAAGCTGCCGGCTTCCTTGCGGGTGGCGCGGTACTCGGGCAGGTAGCGGCCGGCCTGGCGCATCAGCCACACGGGCGTGCAGTCGACGGGTTGGCGGCGCAGCGCGCGCAGGAGGCGGTCGTTCTTCAGGGCAGTCATGGCAATCCGGGTGAAGGGTTACTTGGGGGCTTCGGCGCCACGCACGAACGTCACCTGGAAGCCGCGCTTCACGTGGCTGTCGCGGGCCTTTTCGAAAGCGGCGGTGGCTTCGTCCTGCAGCAGGTACTGCTCGCGCTTCAGCTGCGCGCGCCCGCCGATCTGGCCGGTTTCGCGCAGCAGCTCCCAGCCACCGAACAGGTCGGGCTGCAGGGTCAGCTGGACGTAGCGGGGCGCTTCGCCCGCGGTGGGGCGTTGCTGGAGGAGGACGCGCATGGCGGCATTTTAGCCGGATGGGCTGTTAGGCGGACAGCACGGCCAGTACGCGCCCCTCGTCCACGTCCGGCACCACCTCGGCCAGGCCGATCCCCCGCCACAGCACCAGCCGCAGGCGGCCGGCCAGGTTCTTCTTGTCCAGGCGCATGCGGCCCAGCAGCGCCTCCGGGGCCAGCCCGGCGGGGATGCGCGTGGGCAGGCCGTACGCCTGCAGCAGGGTTTCCAGTCGCGCCGTGTCGGCGGCGGGCGCCATGCCCAGGTCCGCCGACAGCCGTGCGGCCAGCACCATGCCCACCGCCACCGCTTCGCCGTGGTTGAGGTTGTCGTTGCCCAGGCCGCCGTAGCCCTGCTCGGTCTCGATGGCGTGGCCGAAGGTATGGCCCAGGTTGAGCAGGGCACGCTCGCCTTTTTCCAGCGGGTCGCGCTCGACGATCTCGGCCTTGTGCTCGCAGCTGGCGGCGATGGCCAGCGCCAGCGTGTCCGCATCACCGGCAAGCAGGGCGCCGCGCTCCTGTTCCAGCCACTGGAAGAAGCGCGCGTCGCGGATGGCACCGTACTTGATCACTTCCGCCAGCCCCGCGCGCAGCTCCCGCGCCGGCAGCGTCGCCAGCGTCGTGGTGTCGGCGAACACCGCGCGCGGCGGGTGGAACGCACCCACCAGGTTCTTGCCCTGCGGGATGTCCACCGCCGTCTTGCCGCCCACCGACGAATCCACCATCGACAACAAGGTGGTCGGCAGCTGCACGCAATCCACGCCGCGCATCCAGCACGCAGCGGCAAAGCCGGCCAGGTCGCCGACCACGCCGCCGCCCAGCGCGAACACGCAGGCATCGCGGGTCGCGCCCAGCGTCGCCAGCGCATCGATCGCGCTGCCGAAGTGCGCCAGCGTCTTGGATTCCTCGCCCGCCGGCAGCACGAACGTGCCGATGGCCAGCTCCGGGCGCGCCGCATGCAGGGCTTCGCGCACGGCGGCGGCGTACAGCGGCGCCACCTGCGAATCGCTGACGAGCAGCACGTGGCGGCCGCGCACGTGCCGCGCCAGCGCATCGCCGTCCGCGATCAGGGCCGGGCCGATGGTGATGGTGTAGGGGTGTCCGCCGCCGACTTCGACGGTGCGTGGCTGGGTCATGCGTCTTCTTCGATGGGGCGCCAGCGATGGGCCAGCGACTGGATCAGGCGGGCGGTGGCTTCCGGCGGCGTCAGGCCGTCGGTGTCCAGGGTCAGGTCGGCCACGTCGCGGTAGAGCGGTTCGCGCAGCACGGCCATTTCGTGCAGCACCTGTTCGCGATCCGGCCGCTGCAGCAGCGGGCGATTGGTGCAACGGCCCAGGCGGCGCAGTTGCGCCTCCACGCCGACGCGCAGGTACACCACGTAACCGCGCTGGCGCATGCGGTCGCGGTTGTCCGCATCCAGCACGGACCCGCCGCCGGTCGACAGCAGTTGGCCGGCGCCGGACAACAGGTCGCCCAGCACGGATTTCTCGCGTTCGCGGAAACCGGCTTCGCCCACGTGCTCGAACAGGGCCGGGATGCTTGCGCCCGCGCGGTCCACGATCACCTGGTCCACATCGACGAACACCAGGCCGAAACGCTCGGCCACGCGCTTGCCGATGGAGGTCTTGCCGGCGCCCATCGGGCCGACGAGGATCAGGTTGGGGGCCGGATTCATGGGAAAGGATGCTAGCACTGCGCCCGCGTGGCGTGGCCTTAACGCTGGCGGGACTACGGTGGTCGTCCGGCGCCCTGCCGGGACAACCGAAGAGGAAGGCACCATGTCCGTCGCCAAGATCATCGAGGTCAACGCGTCATCCAAGACCAGCATGGAAGACGCCGTGAAAGTGGGCCTGAAGAAGACCTCCGAGACCGTCAAGAACATCAAGGGCGCCTGGGTCAACGAGATCAAGGTGGTCACCGACGATGGCGGCAACGTCACCGAATGGCGGGTCAACCTGCGGATCAGCTTCGTGGTGGAGTGACGCTTCCCGAGCGCAGCTCCTTGTAGGAGCGAGGTGGGTCGCGACCGCACGCCGCCGGGTCACCAGGCTTTCGAAACCCGGATTGGTACTGCTATACGACACACTTAGGTGTGTCCGTTCCGCGGTCGCGACTGACGTCGCTCCTACAGAAGGGGGGTGCGGGCCTCGTCCAGCACAATGGTCCGCTCGGCAACGGCCGGCAGCGTCGCCAGCAGGTGCCGGCTGGTGCGCTCGTAATGCTGGATGAAGCGGTCCAGCTGCGCGCGATCCATGCCGGTGCGCGACGGATCGCGCGCAACCAGCGCCTGCTCCTGTTGCCAGCGCCAGGTCCGCACGATGTCGAAGCCCGGTGGCTGCAGGAACCACAACGCATCGATGCGTGACCACAAGGCCGGATAGTCGCGGCGCAGCGCCTCGTTGCAATGCCGGCGCCAGGTGCTGTCGGGGTCCTCGTCGCGCTCCAGCGCATTGAGCGGTGCCGACAGCGCGCTGTCGTCTTCCGGCGCGGCTTTCAGGCACCAGCCTTCGAACAGCACCAGGTCCACGCGAGGCCCGGGGTTGAGCCATCCGGTCTCCGGCAGGCGGTCGTCGGCCAGCTTGTCGAACCGGGGCAATGCAACGTCTTCCCCGGCACGCAGCGCATCCAGCACGCGGCAGCCGAGCGCCACGTCATGCGTGCCCGGCGGCCCGCGCGTGGCCAGCAGGGGGTGGACCGTCCCGGCCAGGTGGTGCCGTTGCGCGCGGGTCAGGTACAGGTCATCCAGCGACAGTACCGCGACGCGCAGGCCTTCTGTTTCGGCGCGCGCCGCCACCTGCGCCGCCAGCGTCGATTTGCCACTGCCCTGCAGGCCGGCGATGGCGAACACGGGCGTGCGCACCGGCAGTGCGCGCGCCGCCGCCAGCGCTTCGCTGACGAGAACGTCGGGAAAGCCGTCGGGGTGCGTTGCCTGCCTCATCGCGCGACAATAGCGCATGCCCGCCGGACGGCGGCCCCTGCCGAGTGCCCCATGACCGACCTGTACGCTGAAGCCCTGTCCACCTTCGCCACGCTGTTCGAAGAAGCAAAGGCGGCCGGCACCGAAGCAGAACCCAATGCGATGACGCTGGCCACGGCCACCGCGGATGGACGCCCCTCCGCGCGCACGGTGCTGCTGAAGGCGTTCGATGCCGAAGGCTTCGTGTTCTACACCCACACGCACAGCCAGAAGGGCCGGGAACTCGAGGAGAATCCGCGTGCCGCGCTGCTGTTCCTGTGGCGCACCCTGCGCGATGCCGGCATCCAGGTGCGGGTGGAAGGCGCGGTGCAGCCCGTCAGCGGGGCCGAGGCCGACGCCTACTTCGCCTCGCGTCCGCGCCAGAGCCAGCTGGGTGCCTGGGCGTCCATCCAGTCCGAGACACTCGCTTCCCGCGAGGCCTTCGAGACGCGCATGGCCGAGGTCGAAGCCGAGTTCGCCGGAAGGGACGTGCCACGCCCGGCCGGCTGGAGCGGTTACCGGGTGCGGCCGGAGGCGATCGAGTTCTGGTACGGCGCGCAGTTCCGCCTGCACGAGCGCTGGCGCTACGAAGGCGATGCCGCCGGCACGTGGAGCAAGCGGATGCTGTTCCCTTGAGCGATATCCGTATCGCCAGCGCCACGTCGCACGACGTGATGGCCTGGGCCGACCTGCGCCAGGCGCTGTGGCCGGATGCCGACCTCGCCGGGTTGCGCGAGGAAGCGCGCGCGTGGAATCGCGCCTCGGCCGTCGCGCTGCTGGCGTTCGATGCCAACGGCGGCGCGATCGGCCTTGCCGAGGCCAGCCTGCGCCATGATTACGTCAACGGCACCGACAGCTCGCCGGTAGGCTTCCTGGAAGGCTGGTATGTCGATCCAGCGTGGCGTGGCCGTGGCATCGGGCGCGCGCTGGTCGCCGCGGTCGAAGCCTGGACGCGGGCGCAGGGCTGCACCGAACTGGCATCCGATGCCTTGCTCGACAACACCGGAAGCCATGCCGCGCATGCGGCCTGCGGCTTCGAGGAGACCGAGCGCGTGGTCTACTTCCGCAAGCGGCTGGATGACTGAACCATGGGGCCGCAACGCATCGTCTGCCTCACCGAGGAACCCACCGAGACGCTGTACGCGCTGGGCGAACAGCACCGCATCGTCGGCATCAGCGGTTTCACCGTGCGCCCGCCGCAGGCGCGCAAGGAAAAGCCGAAGGTCAGCGCGTTCACCAGCGCGAAGATCGACGAGATCCTGAAGCTCAAGCCGGACCTGGCCATCGGCTTTTCCGACATCCAGGCCGACATCGCGGCCGAACTGGTGCGTCAGGGCATCGAGGTCTGGATCAGCAACCACCGCAGCGTGGACGGCATCGTCGACTACGTGCGCCGGCTGGGCGCGCTGGTCGGCGCCGCATCGCGCGCCAACGACTACGCCGACGCACTGCAGCGCGGACTGGACGAGGTCCGTGCGCAGGCGGCGCGGCTGCCGCGCCGGCCGACGGTCTACTTCGAGGAATGGGACGAGCCGCAGATCACCGGCATCCGCTGGGTGTCGGAGCTGGTCGGCATCGCCGGCGGCGACGATGTGTTCCCCGAACTGGCGCAGGAATCGCTGGCGAAGCACCGCATCCTGGCCGATGGCGGCGACGTGGTGCGGCGTGCGCCGGACATCATCCTGGGCTCGTGGTGCGGCAAGAAATTCCGCCCCGACAAGGTCGCGGCGCGTCCGGGCTGGGATGCGATCCCCGCCGTGCGCGACGGCGAACTGCACGAGATCAAGTCGCCGCTGATCCTGCAGCCGGGGCCGGCCGCGCTGACGGAGGGCTTGCGCGCGATCGCGGCCATCGTGCAGGCGTGGGCGGTGAGGCGCGGCTGAGCGCTGGATACGCTGTAGGAGCGACGTAAGTCGCGACCGTGAAACGGGCTCCACGTCATCGCTCGAAGGGCGCGGCTCGGCACCATCACCGGATTCGCCACCGGTCAGCTTGATCGGGACGCATGCGGTCGCGACTTACGTCGCTCCTACACCGGTTCCCGGACGCCTCAGAAGTTCCGCTGGAACTTCACCGTCTCGGTGCGCCCGCCGGAGGTCACGACCACCTCGAAGCGATAGGTGTTGCGCGGCGAGATGCGCGCGGTGCCGATATGGTCGGTGTAGTCGCCGGTATCGACGCTGCGCAGGCCGATGGCCTGCCGCGTGCCGGACAGGTCCAGCGCGCTGGCTTTCAGCGTGCCGTCGGCATCGCGTTCTTCCCCGTTCTCCACCTGGCGCAGCGCCACCAGCACCAGCGCGGTGCCGGCATCGCGTTCCACCCCGTACTGCCGGGCGACCTCGGCGCTCAGCGACAGCGTGGGGATCGCGTTGTAGCGCACGCGCAGCGTGCCGAAGTCGCTTTCCGCCGGCGTGGGCGGCACGAACTCCGCCGCCCGTGGCGCTTCGTTGCCGGAGCACGCGGCCAGCAGCAACGGCAACAGCAGGGGCAGGAAGGGACGAAGCAGGCGGTTCTTCACGGCAGCACCAGCGGCAAGGGCGACTGCATCACGATACGCGGAAGCAACCGGCATGGATGCGCGTTCAATCGTTGGCGGCCGACAGTTCGCCGCCACGCACCGTGGCGGCATGGATCGCGCGGGCAACCAGGGCTTCTAAGCCACCGGCCTGGAACGTCTCGATCGCCGCCTGCGTGGTGCCGTTGGGCGAGGTGACGCGGCGACGCAGTTCGTCCGGCGCTTCGCCGGCCTCGGTCAGCATGCGGGCCGCACCCAGCAGCGTCTGGCGTACCAGCGTGGCGGCGGCGTCGGCGGACAGGCCCTCCTCGCGCGCGGCGCGTTCCATCGCTTCGGCCAGCAGGAAGACGTAGGCCGGGCCACTGCCCGACACGCCGGTCACCGCGTCCATCCGCGCTTCGTCCTCGATCCACACGGTGGGGCCGGCACTGGCCAGCACGCTGTCGGCGCGCGTGCGCCCGTCGGCATCCACTTCGCGGCTGGCGCACAGGCCGGTGACGCCGGCGCCCAGCAGGGCCGGGGTGTTGGGCATGCTGCGCACCACCGCCAGGCCACCGCCCAGCCAGCGCTGCATCTGCGCCTGGGTGATGCCCGCGGCGATCGAGATCACCAGCGGACGCTGTGCCTGCGCCATCGCGGACAGGGATTCGCATACCTGGCGCATCACCTGCGGCTTGACCGCGAACAGCCAGGTCTCCGCGCCATGGGTGGCCTCACGCGGTTCGGCGAAGACCTGTACGCCGAACTCCGCCGCCAGCGCGGCGCGCACGGCTTCCACCGGCTCGGCCACGCGGATGCGCGACGGCTCGGCGCCGCGCTTGATCAGGCCGCCGATGAGGCTGCGGGCCATGTTGCCGCCGCCGATGAAGGCGATCGGATGGGCGAGCGTGCTGCGCGTGGACGTCATGGTGGAAAGCCTGGTTCGTGGGTGGGTTGCGCCTCAGCCGGCGGCCGGTGGTGCCGGGCGCGCACCGAACAGCGCCGTGCCGATGCGCACCAGGGTGGCGCCGTGCGCGATGGCCTGCGCGTAGTCGTCGCTCATGCCCATCGACAGCGTGTCGACCTGCGGGTATCTCGCGGCCAGCGCATCGTACAGCGCCTTCATGCGGCTGAATGCGGCGGCGCGCAACGCGATGTCCGGGTGGGGCGCGGGAATGGCCATCAGCCCGCGCAGGCACAGGCGCGGTTCGGCGGCGATGGCGTCGGCCAGCGCCGGCACGTCATCGGGTGCACAGCCATGCTTGCTGGCTTCGTCGTCGATGTTCACCTGAATCAGCACGTTGAGCGGCGGCTGCGTCGCGGCCCGATACCGTGACAGCGCGCCCACTAATTTGTGACGGTCTACCGTTTGCACCCAGTCGAACACGCGTGCCGCCACGTCCGCCTTGTTGGATTGAAGATGGCCGATCAGGTGCCATTCCAGCGACAACGCGCCCAGTTCGGCGATCTTGGCCTGCGCTTCCTGCACGTAGTTCTCGCCGAAGGCGCGCTGTCCGGCCGCGGCCAGTTCGGCGATGGCCGCGACCGGCTGCAGCTTGGACACGGCCAGCAGGGCGGGCGCTGGCCGATGCGCCGCATCCGCTGCGTTTTCAAGACGTTGCAGGGTCTCGCTGAGGGCGTCGGCGAGCATGTGGGTCCCACCATTGGCGAAAGCGGCAAGATCGCTATACTGCCCTCCGGGGAATCAACGTTCCAGTTTTGCAGCCACTTTGGGGAAGCCGCGTCATGGATATCGCCGAACTCTTGGCGTTCTCGGTAAAGAACAAGGCATCGGACCTGCACCTGTCGGCAGGCCTGCCGCCGATGATCCGCGTGGATGGCGATGTACGCCGCATCAACATCCCGGCGCTGGACCACAAGCAGGTGCATGCGCTGGTGTACGACATCATGTCGGACAAGCAGCGCCGCGACTTCGAAGAATTCCTCGAAGTCGACTTCTCGTTCGAGATCCCGTCGCTGGCGCGCTTCCGCGTCAACGCGTTCAACCAGAACCGCGGCGCGGGTGCGGTGTTCCGTACCATTCCGTCGGAAGTGCTGACGCTGGAAGACCTGGGCTGCCCGCCGCTGTTCCGCGAGCTGATCAACCAGCCGCAGGGCCTGATCCTGGTCACCGGCCCGACCGGCTCGGGCAAGTCGACCACGCTGGCGGCGATGATCGACCACATCAACAAGAACGAATACGGCCACATCCTCAGCGTCGAGGACCCGATCGAATTCGTCCACACCTCGCAGAAGTGCCTGATCAACCAGCGCGAAGTGCACCGCGACACGCACGGCTTCAACGAAGCGCTGCGTTCGGCGCTGCGTGAGGATCCCGACTACATCCTGGTCGGCGAGTTGCGCGACCTGGAAACCATCCGCCTGGCGCTGACCGCCGCGGAAACCGGCCACCTGGTGTTCGCCACCCTGCACACCAGCTCGGCGGCCAAGACCATCGACCGCGTGATCGACGTGTTCCCCGCCGGCGAAAAGCCGATGGTGCGCTCGATGCTGTCCGAATCGCTGCGCGCGGTGATCTCGCAGGCGCTGCTGAAGAAGATCGGCGGTGGCCGCACGGCCGCGTGGGAAATCATGGTGGGCACGCCCGCCATCCGCAACCTGATCCGCGAGGACAAGGTGGCGCAGATGTATTCCGCCATCCAGACCGGCCAGCAGAACGGCATGATGACCCTGGACCAGCACCTGCAGGACCTGGTGAAGCGTGCCCTGATCACCCGCCAGCAGGCCAAGGAATACGCGAAGGACAAGCGGTTGTTCGAATAAGCGTGTGCGTGGTGATTCGTGATTAGTGATTCGTGATTTTTCAAACGCCGGGATTCTGATGAAGTGATGGAGTGAATGCGCGGTCGGGACATGCCGTTCCTGCGAATCACTGCTCACGAATCACGAATCACGGCTCCTCCAGGAGCCACCCATGAGCACCATCGACTTCACCTCCTTCCTCAAGCTGATGGCGCACCAGAAGGCGTCGGACCTGTTCATCACCTCCGGCATGCCGCCGTCCATCAAGGTGCACGGCAAGATCTCGCCGATCACGCAGACGCCGTTGACCAGCCAGCAGTCGCGCGACCTGGTGCTGAACGTGATGACGCCGTCGCAGCGCGAGGAGTTCGAAAAGACCCACGAGTGCAACTTCGCCATCGGCGTGGCCGGCGTGGGCCGCTTCCGCGTGAGCTGCTTCTACCAGCGCAACCAGGTGGGCATGGTGCTGCGTCGCATCGAGACGCGCATCCCCACCATCGAAGAGCTGAACCTGCCGCCGGTCATCAAGACGCTGGCCATGACCAAGCGCGGCATCATCATCTTCGTCGGTGCCACGGGTACGGGTAAGTCCACCTCGCTGGCGGCGATGATCGGCTACCGCAACCAGAATTCCACCGGCCACATCATCACCATCGAAGACCCCATCGAGTTCGTGCACAAGCACGAGGGCTGCATCATCACGCAGCGCGAAGTGGGCATCGACACCGACAGCTGGGACGCGGCGCTGAAGAACACCCTGCGCCAGGCGCCCGACGTCATCATGATCGGCGAAGTGCGCACGCGCGAAGGCATGGACCACGCCATCGCCTTCGCCGAAACCGGCCACCTGGTGCTGTGCACGCTGCACGCCAACAACGCCAACCAGGCGATGGACCGCATCATCAACTTCTTCCCGGAAGACCGCCGCACCCAGCTGCTGATGGACCTGTCGCTGAACCTGAAGGGCGTGGTGGCGCAGCAGCTGATCCCCACGCCGGACGGCAAGGCGCGCCGCGTGGCGATGGAAATCCTGCTGGGCACGCCGCTGGTGCAGGACTACATCCGCGACGGCGAAGTGCACAAGCTGAAGGAAGTGATGAAGGAGTCCACCAACCTGGGCATGAAGACTTTCGACCAGGCGCTGTTCGAGCTGTACCAGGCCGGCGAGATCAGCTACGAGGACGCGCTGCGCTTCGCCGACTCGCAGAACGAAGTGCGCCTGCGCATCAAGCTGGCCCAGGGCGGCGACGCCCGCACGCTGGCGCAGGGCCTGGACGGCGTGGAGATCGCGGAAGTCCGCTGACGTCCCGCGCCAGGCATCCTCCGGAAAGGGGCGGGCGACCACCCCTTTTTCGTGGGCGGCTGTCCGCCTTGTCGCCGTGAAGTGCCGGAAGGCGGTGCTGCCGGAGAAATTTTCTCCGTCGGCCGGGAAACTTTCCTCGCCGTCGCACCAGAAAGGTCCGTCGTCGGAGAAATTTTCCTCGTCATCTCACCTTCAAGCCTGGGCGTCGGAGAAATTTTCCTCGTCATCTCACCTTCAAGCCTCGACGTCGAAGAAATTTTCCTCGTCGTCTCACCTTGGAGCCTCGGCGTCGGCGTAGTTTTCTTCGTCATGGCACATGAAAGCCTTGGCGCCGAGGAAAATTTCCTCGTCATGGCACATCAACGCCTCGGCATCGAGGAAAATGGCTTCGTCATCTCACCTCGACGCCCTGCCGCCGCCCCTGGAAGGTGTGTTGCCTGGGTCATGTTCCTCGCTGTCACACGGGGGAGCCACGCGGGCCGGGTGGGCGCAATGCGCCGGAGGGCCGTGCCTGTCATCACCCCGGATCCCGACTGTGGCTCTGGGCCCGGGCGCTACGACCGCGGACTACGCCTGCCTGCGCATCCACGCCGGCTTGTGCCGGGCGGCGCGCTTGAACGCGGGGCAGCCTTCGTGGTGTGCGCCGGGCAGGTAGCCCAGGCTCATCAGGAACTCGTTGGTGATCTCGCCGCCGGTGAAGCGGAAGGTCTTCTTGAACAGCTTGACCCACGCCGCCTTGTCCAGCGGGTGGTGCGCGTCGAGCCATTCCGCGAAGCCGCCGTGGCTCTTCCGCAACTCCCTGATGACCTGTGCGTTGTGGATGGCGGCGTCCACCTTCAAGCGGTTGCGGATGATGCCGGCGTCGGCCATCAGGCGGGCGCGGTCCTTGTCGCCGTAGCGGGCCACCTTGTCCACGTCGAATCCGCTGTAGGCCGCACGGAAGCCATCGCGCTTCCTCAGCATGGTTTCCCAGCTGAGGCCGGCCTGGTTGATTTCCAGCAGCAGGCGTTCGAACAGCACCGACTCCTCGCGCTGCGGGAAGCCGTACTCGTGGTCGTGGTAGGGGCCGTGCAGGGGATGCCCGGGGGCGATATCGCAGTAGGTCGGCATGCGGCGGCGGTGCTCCGGGAAGGCGGCGGCGACGCCGGGCGTCGCATCGAACGCCCAGTGTAGGCCGTGAACGCGGGCAGGTGCTGTCCGCGAGGCCCGGTCCGCGACGGACGTCGGCGGGCTAGAATGGCCGCATGCAAGACGCCCCCACACCCCTTGCCAACCAGCTGTTGATCGCGTCCCCGGCGCTGTCGGACCCCAATTTCGCGCGCAGCGTCACCCTGATCTGCCAGCACGACGACGAGGGGGCGATGGGCGTGGTGGTGAACCGCGCCTCCGAGTACACGCTGGGCGAGGTGCTGCGGCAGATGAACCTGGAAAGCCACGATCCCGGACTGGGTTCCCAGCGGGTGCTCAGTGGCGGCCCGGTGCACCCGGAGCGCGGCTTCGTGCTGCATGACGGCGGCCGCGCCTGGGAATCGACGCTGGAAGTGGCCGACGGCCTCTACCTGACCACCTCGCGCGACATCCTGGAAGCCATGGCCGTGGGCGATGGCCCCACCAACGCGGTGGTCGCGCTGGGCTGCGCCGGCTGGGGTGCCGGGCAGCTGGAATACGAACTGGGCGAGAACAGCTGGCTGACCGCACCGGCCGACGCCGAGCTGCTGTTCGCGCTGCCGCTGGAGCAGCGCTGGCAGGCGGCCGGCCACCGCATCGGCGTGGACATGACCCTGTTGACCGATTACAGCGGCCACGCATGACGCCAACCCCGCCCGGCCTGGATACGCGCCCTGCACGCCGACCGGTGCAGGATCGCGGTGTTCGCCGCGGGAGGCGCTGCGCATGAAGCTGGATGGCACCGTGCTGGGGTTCGACGTGGGCGCGCGCCGCATCGGCGTGGCGGTGGGCAGTGCCTTCGGTACCGGCGCGCGGGCGCTGGCGGTCATCGACGTGCACGCCAACGGGCCGGACTGGCTGGCCATCGACCGGCTGCACGCCGAATGGAAGCCCGACGGCCTGGTGGTCGGCGACCCGATGACGCTGGAAGGCGGCGACCAGCCCATCCGCAAGCGCGCGCATGCCTTCGCCCGCGAACTTCGCACCCGCTACGGCCTGCCGGTGGTGCTGGTGGACGAGCGCACCAGTTCCGTCGAGGCCTCGCAGCGCTTCGCCCTGGACCGCGCCGAAGGCCGCAAGCGCCGTCGCGACGCCGCGGCACTGGACGCGGTGGCCGCGGCCGTCATCATCGAACGCTGGCTGGCCGCGCCGCACGACGCGACCCAGGTCACCTGATTCTTCTCCCTGTGATAGCACATGACCCAACAACTTGATTCGGATGGACGCCTGCAGCACCTGCTGACCTTGGAAGGCCTGCCCCGCGAAACCCTCTGCCGCCTGCTGGACCGGGCCGGGCAGATCCGCGACGCGGCGCTGGGCCGCACGCCACGCCGGCAGGTGCTGGACGGCACCACCGTGTGCACGCTGTTCTTCGAGCCTTCCACCCGCACGCGCAGTTCGTTCCATATCGCGGCCCACCGGCTGGGTGCGGACGTGCTGAACGTGGATGCCTCCACCTCGTCCACGCGCAAGGGCGAAACCGCGCGCGACACGCTGCGCAACCTGGAAGCGATGGGCGTGCGCGGCTTCATCGTGCGCCATGCCGAGGACGGCGCGGTCGCCGCGCTGGCGCGGGAAGCGGGCGAGGGCACCACGCTGATCAATGCCGGCGATGGCCGCAGCGCGCATCCCACCCAGGGATTGCTGGACGTGCTGACCATCCGCCAGGCCAAGGGCGCGGACTTCTCGCGACTGAAGATCCTGATCGTCGGCGACGTGAAGCATTCACGCGTGGCGCGCTCGGACCTGCACGCGCTGCACACGCTGGGCGCGGGCGAGATCCGCGTCTGCGGGCCGCGATCGCTGCTGCCCGACGACGGCACGCTGGCGGGCTGCCAGGTCGGCCAGGACGTCGACGCCATGCTGGAAGGCGTGGATGCGGTGATGATGCTGCGGCTGCAGCGCGAGCGCATGGAAGAAGGGCTGGTGGCGTCGCTGGAGGATTACCACCGCGACTACGGCCTGACCGCGACGCGGCTGGCGCGTGCGGCGAAGGATGCGGTGGTGCTGCATCCCGGCCCGATCAACCGCGGCGTGGAGATCACCGACGACGTCGCCGACGGCCCGCAGTCGCTGGTGCTGCGCCAGGTCAGCAACGGCGTGGCCATCCGCATGGCGGTGCTGGAAACGCTGCTGACCTGAGGCCAGCTTGCGGCGGGCGCTCAGTCTTCCGCCGCCACCACGCGGTTCTTGCCGTCCTGCTTGGCGCGGTACATGGTGCGGTCGGCGCGCGCGAGCAGGTCTTCCTGGGATTCGCCGGGCCGCCAGCGCGCGACGCCGGCGCTGAAGCTCACCGCCAAGGTCTGCCCCTGGTGCTGCAGCGGCCGCTGCACCAGCCGCGTGCGCAGGCGTTCCAGCGTGCCCATCGCTTCCAGGAACGGCGTGTCGGGCAGCAGCAGCACGAACTCCTCGCCCCCGAAACGCGCCACCGCATCGCTGCCGCGCAGGGTGGCGCGGGCGACGGCGACCACGTGGCACAGCGCTGCGTCGCCGCCCTGGTGGCCATGGGTGGCGTTGATCTGGCGGAAGTCGTCCAGGTCCAGCATGGCCAGGCACATGGTCTGGCCGCTGCGCAGCGCACGCACCGATTCGCGCTTGAACAGTTCGTCGAAGCCGCGCCGGTTCAGCGCTTCGGTCAGCTGGTCCACGCGGACCAGGGTGGATACCGACTGCAGTTCTTCTTCCAGGTCGGCGACGCGCTGTTCGGCTTCCTCGGCCTCGCGGCGCGCGGCCAGCAGGTTGTCGCGCGTCTTCAGCGCCTGCGCCTGCAGCTGCTCGGTGTCGTGCAGGATGTCCTCCATGCGCTTGCCCAGCTCGGCGATGCTGCGGCTGTCGCGGATGGCCTGCACGTGGAAGGTGATGCGGTCGTGGAATTCGCCGGTGCTGCTGGCCATGCCATCCAGCCGTTCGACGAAGGTCACCATCATGTCCTTCATCGCCGTCTTCGAATCGGCGATGCCCTGCTTCAGCAGGCCCTGCTTGTAGATCACCTCGCGCAGGCCGGCGCGCGTCTGCTCCAGCGCGGTGCGGTCCAGCGGGCCGGACAGCAGTTCGCGCACGGCGGCGATCTGGTCCTGCAGCCAGCTGCCGTCCTCCAGCAGCTCGCCGACGTTTTCCAGCAGCAGGTCGAACAGGCTGCGCATCAGATCCTGCGCATCGGTGACCTCGTGCGTGCGCAGGCCCACCTGGTGGCACAGGTCGCGCAGGTCGGTGGACAGCGTTTCAAGGGACTGCGTGGGCTGCCACTGCTTCACGCGGCCGACCATCGCATGCGTTTGCGGCAGCAGCGCGGCGTCGTCGCGCAGCAGCGATTCCATCGCCACCGCCAGCGTGTGGTGCAGCAGGTCGCGCAGCTGTTCGGCTTCGCCGGCGACCGGCTCGTCCTGGATGGTGCGGATGTACTTGTCCACCAGCTGCCGGAGGGCGCGGCCATAGCGGGCCCAGTCGCCGTCGGCATGCGCCGACTGCAGGCGCTGGCCCATGCCGCGCAGTTCGCCCGGCAGGCCGGCCACGCCGTCGGCGAAGGCCGACAGCAGGCTGGCGGGCTCCAGCGCGTGGGCAAACAGGGCGTGCAGCTGGGCCGGGCTGATGCTGGGCAAGGACATGCCGACGGGGGACGGGACCGTCGCCAGGTCGGTGGAGGTACTGGCCGGCTTCTCCTGGCGGCGCGGCCACAGGCGGCGCAGGCCGCTGGTCAGGCCGGGGGAGGCATCAGCGGAGTCGGGCAGGGCGCGGGGGGGCTTGGCCACGGGCACACGGCCACGTCGGCCGCCGGAAAGGGGATGCCGGTTTATCGGCCGCGAACGCGGTCAGTTGAGGCCCGGCGCGACCGGGAAGCGCGGCCGTGACGAATTCGTGATCGCGGTGCGGTCGAAACGGCGTCAGGGGGCCGGATCGTGGCCGGCGGGGAACCGCTGCAGCGCGTCCTGGATGATGGCGAGCTGTTCGATCGCCTCCGGGTGGCCCTCGGCGGCGGCCTGGCGCACGTCGTCCAGGCTGGGGTGCGGCACGATCATCAGCAGGTTGCCGCACTGCGGGCAGGCGTAGTCGGTCACCTGGTCGTGCAGCTCCATCGCCATGGCGCGGCTGTCGCCTTCCCACCCGCAGGGGCAGGCCAGGCGGCGGGTGCGCCAATCGGCGGTGAAATAGCTGGGGATGAGTTCGGACATGCGATGCGTCCGCGTCAGCGGCGTTGCGAGAACAGCCAGTCCCACATCGGCGCATGCGCGTAGGTGGCATCCCAGCTGTTGTGGTTCGCGTCGGGGAATTCCGTGTAGCGTGCATCGCGCGCGCCTGCGGCTTCCAGCGCGGCCGCCATGCGGCGCGACTGTGCCGGCGGCACGGCTTCGTCCTTGCCGCCGTGGAAGATCCACACGGGGACGTCCTTCAGCCGTTGCGCGGCGGCTGCGAAAGGATCGGCGGCACCGGCCACGCTGTGCGCGTTCATGCCGGGGCGCTGGTCGGTCCAGTCCACGGTGATGCCGCCGCAGACCGGCACCAGCGCGGCGAAGCGCGTCGGCTGCTGCAGGGCGAGTTCCCACGTACCGTAACCGCCCATCGAGATGCCGGTGAGATAGGCGCGGTCGGGGTCGCCGTTGAACTCGCGCGTCGCCGCCTCCAGCGCCGCGAAGGCGATGGGGCCGGCCGTCTGCGTCCACTCGGTGTCGTCCGGCGCCTGCGGGAACACGACGAGGGCGGGGAAGTCCGCCGCATGCTGCCGCACGTACGGGCCCAGTCCGGCCATCGTCTGCCTGGCTCCGTCGCTGCCACGCTCACCCGAGCCGTTGAGGAACAGCACCACCGGCAGCGTGTCGTGGCGGAAGCGCGCGGCGGGCACGAACACCTGGTAGCGGTGGGTCTGGCCGTCCAGCGTGAGCTCTCGCGAAACGAATTCGCCGGTCGGATTCAGGGGAGGCGTGGTGGTGCAGGCAGTCATCAGGATCAGCAGCATGCCCAGGCAGGCAGTGGCAAGGAAGCGCATGGCAGTCGCGATGGGAGGGGATACGTGCAGCATACCCCGTCGAGGGCGGCCGGGCCTGCGTTTCAACGCTTCGCATCGGGCGGCGGCATGTCGTCGCGCACCCGCACGAAGCGCGCGAAACGCGGCAATCCCTTCGAGGTGAAGCCGTTGTAGCGGTAGGTCACCCATGCCCCCGGTGGCGGCGGCGCGGCACGCTGCGCATCGGTGAAGCCGGTGCCGATACGGAAGCTGCGTCCCTCGGGCGTGCGCACCTGCAGCGCCCCCATCATGCCCTGGTACTTGCCCTTGCCGGGCAGGTGCGCGACCACCTGCGCCTCGGCATCCTCATGGGTCTTGTACTTCAGCAGATCCTCGCTGCGCCCGGCGCGGTAGAAGGCGTTGCGCCGATGCAGCATCAGGCCCTCGCCCCCGGCGGCCACCACGCGCGCCAGTTCGGCATCCAGTGCGGCGACCGTGTCGAAGCGCTGCTGCGGGATCATCGCCAGGTGTGCGTTGCCGGCCGCCGAGACTAGGGCGCGCATGCGCACGACCCGGTCCGCGAACGGCCGCGGGCAGGTCGGCAGATCGAACGCCATGAAGCGCACATTCCGCCAGGCCCGCGGATCGGTTGCGACGCGACGGACAAGGGCGCTGACCTCGTCGAAACGACCACGCGCGATCCACAGTTCGCCATCCAGGGGTACGGCGGGCCAGTTCCGTGTGAACACCGCCGGTGTCGCGATACGCTGGCCGCCGCGCGTCCACAGCGCGCGACCATCCCAGCGCGCACGCACGCCGTCCAGCTTCTCGCTGACCAGGAAGGCGCTGACCGGCACACCTTCGCGATACGCGGTGGCCAGCATCGGCGCGGGAGGCGGTGCCGGAAGCACAGGCCAGGGCAGCAGGCACAGCAGGGCGGTGAGAAGCAGGCGCATGGCGGCGAGCCGGGATGAGGAAGCGCCAGCGTCGCGGGCAGGGGGGATGTTCGGGATCAGCGCACATCGCGGCGGTCTGTAGGAAAGCGCCTCGCGAGCTGATCGCCTACGCCGCCAGGATCAGCGTGGCCAGGCTGCAGGAGGAAACGGCCATGGCGCGGGATTCACGCCCTCGTCCAGCACCGCCCGATCAACGCGATGCCATGCAGGACCACCATCGTCCAGAACGCGAGGCGATAGCCCGGCTTGCGCGACTTGTGCCGCAGCGTCTGTTGCGCGATCCACGCGCCGGGCCAGCCACCGGCGAGTTCGAGCAGGTGCAGGGTGGCTTCGGGCGTGCGCCAGCCGCCTGTCTGGGCTGCATGCTTGTCGAGGGCGTAGGCGACGAAGGTGATCGCCGACAGGACCAGCGGCACGAACACCGCTTCGAAAGGAAGTCGGCCAGCGCGGATGGCCCACGCAATGAAAAAGACATAGGCCGCGGTGGCGAGCGCGCCGGGCAGGGCGGATGCGGGCCGCTGCACGACAGCGCGCGCGGCGGCCGTCGGTCTTCTGGCCGAGCGCGCGGCAGGTACCGTGCGGCGCACGGCCTGCGCGCGCCATCTGCCGTCGGCCTGGCGTTGCGCGCTGAACTTCACCAGTTCACCCACTTCGGGACGACGACCGTCCAGCCGGTAGTCCCGCACATGGAAGAACACCCGCGGCGGTTCGCCATCGAGCGTCGCGATGAAGCCGAAGCCGCGGTCGTCGTTCCATTCACTGACTTTGCCGAGCCGTTCCATCGACGGTGAAGCCTCAGTGCAGCAGGATCAGCGTGGCCAGGCCGAGGAAGCAGAAGAAGCCCATCACGTCGGTGACCGCAGTGACCACGACCGTACCCGCGACGGCCGGGTCGATGTTCATGCGCTTCAGCAGCAACGGCAGCAGTACGCCGGCGGTGGCGGCCGCGCAGAAATTGATGATCAGCGCCAGCGCGATGACCAGCGACAGCAATGGGCTGCGGAACCACACGAAGGCGATCACGCCGACGATGCCGCCGATCAGCACGCCGTTGATCAACGCGACGCGGATCTCCTTCCACAGCAGGATGCGCGCGTTGCTGGAGCCCACCTGGCCCAGCGCCAGGCCGCGCACCATCAGCGTCAGCACCTGCACGGCGGCATTGCCGCCGATGCCGGCCACGATGGGCATCAGCACGGCCAGCGCGACGATCTTCTCCAGCGTCACTTCGAACTGGCCGATCACACTGGCGGCCATGAACGCCGTGAACAGATTGATGCCCAGCCAGACCACACGGCCGCGCACGGCGCGCTTGACCGGCGAGAACAGGTCCTCGTCCTCGTCCAGACCGGCGGCGCCCAGCGCCTGGTGCTCGGCCTGCTCGCGGATGATGTCCACCACGTCATCGATGGTGATGCGACCCAGCAGGATGTTGTTGTCGTCCACCACGGGCGCGGACACCCAGTCATGGTCGGAGAACTGGCGGGCGACTTCCTGTGCGCTTTCGCCCACGTCGATGGCCGGCTGTTCGTCGTCGATCAGCCGGTTGATGGGCGTGCTGTCCTCGTGGGTGACCAGCGAGGCCAGCGACACGCGGCCCAGGTACTGGTGGCGGCGGCTGACCACGTACAGGTGGTCGGTGTGGTCGGGCAGTTCGCCGCGCAGACGCAGGTAGCGCAGCACCACGTCGACATTGACGTCGGCGCGCACGGTGACCACGTCGGGGTTCATCAGGCGGCCGGCGGTGTCCTCCGCGTACGACAGCACCTGCTCCAAGCGCTCGCGGTTCTCGCGGTCCATCGACTTGAGCACTTCGTCGATGACGGTGTCCGGCAGGTCCTCGACCAGGTCGGCCAGGTCGTCGATGTCCAGGTCTTCGACCGCGGCGATGATCTCGTCCGGGTCCATGTCGGCCAGCAGGCTCTCGCGCACCTCGTCACCGACGTGCACCAGCACCTCGCCGTCGTCCTCGGCATCGACCAGTCCCCACACGACCTCGCGCTTGCCCGGCGGCAGCGATTCCAGCAGGTTGCCGATCTCCGCCGGCGACAGCGTGTTGACCAGGCGGCGCACAGGCCCCAGCCGGCCGCTGTCGAGCGCGTCGGAGAGCAGGCGCAACTGGCGCGCGGTCTTGTCGTGGCGGATGGCTTCGACCATTCGGTACTCCGGAATGGGGCCGATCCGCGTGACGGATGCGACCGGGGCATCAGGTGTTCATTCCCGCATTATCGCCCGCGCGACGGAATATGGACACCCTTCCGGGTCCAAGGACTGTGCGTCGGATGTGGGAGCGATGCCCGTCGCGATGGAGCTTTGCCCGGGGATCATCGCGACTGGCGTCGCTCCCACGCCGGCAGCTCAGCCGCCTGTCGCCGCCTTGAGCCAGCGTTCGATGCCGGCGCGGTCGCGTGCCTGCAGCAGTTTGCTGGCGCGTGCCTGCAAGTGGCCGAGGTTGCATTCGCGGATGGCGCGGCGCAGCTCCAGCATGGTGGCCGGATGCAGGCTGAACTCGTTGAGTCCCAGCGCCAGCAGCATCGGTGCCATCTTCGCGTCGCCGGCGATCTCGCCGCACATCGCCACCGGCACCTTGTGCTCGGCCCCGATGCTGATGACGTGGCGCAGCAGCCGCAGTACGCCCGGATGCAGGGGCGAATACAGTTCGCCCAGCGCGTCGTTGTTGCGATCAGCGGCCAGCAGGTACTGCACCAGGTCGTTGGTGCCGATGGAGAGGAAGTCGACCACGTCCACGAAGCTGTGCAGCGCGATGGCGGCGGCCGGCACTTCGATCATGGCACCCAGTGCGATGTGGTCGGCGACCTCGTGGCCCTGCTTGCGCAGCGCGGTGGTGATCCGCTTCATGTGCCGCCTGACCAGCAGGATCTCCTCGCGGCTGCTGACCATCGGCACCAGCACGCGCACCGGGCCATAGCCGGACGCACGCAGGATGGCGCGCAACTGGGTGTCGAACACGCCCTGGTGCGCCAGCGACAGACGCACGCCGCGCAGCCCCAAGGCAGGGTTGTCCTCGTCGCTGACGGTCAGCCCGGTGCGGTCGGCCTTGTCCGCGCCCAGGTCGAGCGTGCGGATGGTTACCGGCCGGCCGCTCATGCCCAGCACCACGTCGCGGTAGGTGCGGAACTGTTCGTCTTCGTCCGGCAGTTCGTTGCGCTGCAGGAACAGGAACTCGGTGCGGTACAGCCCCAGCCCGGCGGCGCCCAGCGCATGCGCGTGCGCCACGTCGTCGAGCGACTCGGCGTTGGCCCACAACGCGATGTCCACGCCGTCGAGGGTGCGGCTGGGCTTGGAGCGCAGGCGCCCGAGTTCGCGTTCCTCCTTCGCGGCCTCGCGCAGGCGGACGCGGTAATGGCGGAGGTCCTCGGCGTCGGGATTGACGATGACCGAGCCGGTGTTGCCGTCCACCAGCAGGATGTCGCCGTCATTGATGCGTTGCAGGGCCTGCGTGTTGCCCACCACCAGCGGCAGGTGCAGGCTGCGGGCCAGGATGGCGCTGTGCGACAACGGGCTGCCGGCCGCGGTGACGATGGCCACCACGCCCTGCGTCTGCAGCTGGGCCAGTTCGGACGGGGCCACGTTGTCGCTGACCAGGATTTCGCCGGCCACGCCACTGGTGTCGGTGGCACGCTGGTGCAGGTGGGCATGGATGCGGCCGATCACATGGTCCAGATCGTCCATGCGGCTCTTGAGGTAGGCATCGTCCATGCCGTCGAACACGGCGGCCAGCCGGTCACGCTGCAGGCGCAGCGCGTAGTCGGCGGAATAGCGGCCGGTGCGGATCAGTTCGTCCAGGCCGTGCAGCAGCTCCGGATCATCCAGCAGCAACGCATGCAGGTCGAGGAACTCGCCGACCTCCTTGGCCAGCGCACCGTGCAGGCGCTGGCGCAGGCTGTGCATTTCGCGCCGGGTGGCATCGACGGCATCGTGCAGGCGGGCGAGCTCGACATCCACCTGGTCCTGGCGGATGCGCTGCTCGGCCACCTCCAGCACATGCGGCAGCCGGACCCGGGCCCGTCCCAGCGCACTGCCGCGCGAAGCCCCATGGCCCGGCAGCAGCGCCCTCATTCAGGACTCCTCGTCGAATCGTCGCTCGAACAAGCCGATCACCGCCTCCAGGGCGGCGGC
The DNA here is from genome assembly GCF_026625825.1 of Pseudoxanthomonas sp. SL93. Lineage (NCBI taxonomy): Bacteria > Pseudomonadati > Pseudomonadota > Gammaproteobacteria > Lysobacterales > Lysobacteraceae > Pseudoxanthomonas > Pseudoxanthomonas sp. SL93. The sequence goes on from NZ_CP113065.1 coordinate 3,803,332, forward strand.
TTCGTCCTCGCCATCGATGCGCACGGTCACCGGGGTGCCCTGGCCGGCGGCCAGCAGCATCACGCCCATGATGCTCTTCGCGTTCACTTCGCGACCCTTGGCCGCCAGCGTGGCGTTGCAGCGGAAGCCGGACAGCGTCTGCACCAGCTTGGCGGTGGCACGCGCATGCAGGCCGAGGCGGTTGGAAACGGTGAGTTCGCGTTCAAGCATCGTCGTGTAAGACTCCATTGCGTGCGCCGGCGGCGGCAGTCGCCGGCAGTTCGTCCAGTCCCTGTTCCGAATAGTTCATCACCCGCATCAGCATGGGCAGGCTGAGTGCGGATACCCGCCGTACCGGCGTGCCCAACCGTGCCAGCCGGCCCGCCAGGTTGCTGGGGCTGGCACCGTACAGGTCGGTCAGCACCAGCACCCCGTCACCGCTGTCCACCCGCCGCAGCGCGGCCGACGCCAGCGGCAGCAGGGCGTCCAGATCCGCGTCCAGCGGCACCTCGAAGGCTTCCGCCTTCAAGGGAAGTTGTCGCAGCAGCGCGGTGGCGACCGCAAGGATCGCCGCGCCCACGCCGGGATGAGTCACCAGAAGAATGCCACAGGCCATGCTGGAACGTTAACAGACGTGCATGACGGGCTGGAAGCGGCGCCGATGGAACGGAGCGGGTGGGGACGGGGAGTTGCCCCGCGCCCGGTCAACTCACTCCAGTTCGCGGTGGAAGGTGGCCACTTCTTCCCAGCCCAGCTCGCGGGCGTGGCGGGCCAGGGTTTCGGCCAGGTAGACGGAGCGGTGCTTGCCGCCGGTGCAGCCGAACGCGATGGTCACGTAACTACGGGTCTCGCCACGCAGGCGCGGCAGCCAGGTATCCAGGAAGCCGCTGACCTGGCCGACGTATTCGGCCACGTCGGGCTGGGCTTCCAGGTACTCGCGGACCTTGGGGTCGCGCCCGGAATAGGGCCGCAGGTCGGGGTTCCAGTGCGGATTGGGCAGCACGCGCGCGTCGAACACGAAGTCGGCATCACCGGGCACGCCTCGCTTGTAGGCGAAGGATTCGAACAGCAGCGAAAGCGAAGTGCCCTTGTTGAACGCGAACTCCGCGATGATGCGGCGGCGCAGCTGGTGCACGTTCAGATGGCTGGTGTCGATGATCACGTCGGCTTCGGCCAGCAGGGGCTGCACGATGGCGCGCTCCTGGCGGATCGCCTCGCTCAGCGTCCGGCCGCCATGCCCCAGCGGATGCCGGCGACGGGTATCCGAATAGCGCCGCAGCAGCACGTCGTCGCTGGCGTCGAAGAAGATCAGCCTGCCTTCCAGGCCGAGCTGCGCGAGCGCCGCACGCCACTGGGCAAGCTTGGACAGGTCGCTGTGGCGGCTGCGCACGTCGATGCCGACCGCGATCTTCGGCGGCACTTCGTCGTCGCGCATCAGGCTGCGCACGAACGACGGCAGCAATTCGACGGGGAGATTGTCGACGCAGTAGTAGTCCAGGTCCTCGAAGGTCTTCAGCGCCACCGACTTGCCGGAACCGGACAGCCCGCTGACGATCACCACCGTGGGCGCGGTGGCTGGCGGCGCACCGTTTTCCTCCAGTGCGTCGTGCGCGTGCGGCGTTCCGGTCTCGATCATGTTCACGGCGTGCTGCGCTCCAGCAGGTTGCTGTGGCGGGCGATGAACATGGCGGCCGGGTCGATGCCTTTGGTGCGCAGGATGTGCAGGCGGGTCGCGGCTTCGGTGAGCACGGCCAGGTTGCGGCCGGGCATCACCGGCAGGGTGATCAGCGGCACGTCCAGGTCCAGTACGTGGCGCGTGCCGGAGTCGCCGGTCAGGCGCTCGTAGCCGTGCGGGTTGGGCTCGGTCATCGGCCGGGTAAGGTGCACGATCAGGCGCAGGTACTTGTTCTTCTTCACCGCCGTGTCGCCGAACATCTCGCGCACGTTGAGCACGCCCAGCCCGCGCACCTCCAGCAGGTCCTGCAGCAGTTCGGGGCAGGTGCCGTCCAGCACGTCCGGGGCGATCTGGGTGAACTCGGGCGCGTCGTCGGCCACCAGCCGGTGGCCGCGGCTCAACAGTTCCAGTGCCAGCTCGCTCTTGCCGGACCCGGCTTCGCCGGTGATCAGCACCCCGATGGAATAGATCTCCATGAACACGCCATGCAGCGTGACGCGCGGGGCCAGCGTCCGCGCCAGATGGTAGGACAGGTGGTTGAGCAGTTCATGGCCGCGCTTGGGCGATACCCACAACGGCGTATCGGTTTCGTTGGCGGCTTCGCGCAGGTCTTCGGGGCAGGACTGGTTCTTGCTGATCACCAGCGCCAGCGGCCGGAAATGCACGATCTTCTCGATGATCTCCCAGCGCTGGCGAGAATCGAGGGAGTCCAGCCAGCCCAGCTCCTCCGTGCCGAGGATCTGCACCTTGTTGGGATACACGGCATTGAGATAGCCGGCCAGGGAGGGACGCCGCGACACGGTATCGCCGGCCTCCAGCACGCGCTTCTCGCCTTTCTGCCCGGCCAGCCAGCGCAGGGCCAGCTTGTCCTTCTGTTGATCGAACAGTTCACGGGCGGTGATGCTGGTGTTCATCATGCGGCGGCGACTCATGGACGCGGCCAGGGGCCGGGTGCCGGTCAGTGTAATGCGCGGCCATGACCACCGCGACACCGGGGAGGACGTTCGCCGGGAGGATGGGACGAGGCGGGGAATGGGTGGGGCGTATCTGGCGGGCGCGTGGACAGCGCTGTGCGCATGTCCACGCGCCGGTACAGCGGGGGAAAAACTATTCGGCGAGCTCGGTGCGGACGCTGCTGCGTTGCACGTCACTGCGTTTTTCCTTGTGCTTGACGATCAGGCGGTCGAGCTTGTCGGCCAGGATGTCGATGGCGGCGTACATCGTCTGTGCGCCGGCGTCGGCGTGCAGGGTGCGGCCAGCCAGGTTGACGGTGGCTTCGGCCAGGTAATCGGGCTTGCGGGTCCCCAATTGCGTACGGACTTCGAAGGGTTGATCGAAGTGGCGCTCCAGCCGCTTCAGCTTGGTCTCGACGTATTCGCGCAGGGCGGGAGTGACTTCGATTTCATGGCCGTAAGTCTCGATACGCATCGTGCTACCTCCTTCAGGTCAGTAAGCCGCACCGTTGTGTGCGGAAGAGCGTGTCACATGCAGTGACAACGCAAACAGGCTTGGGGTTCCGGCAATCTCCTTTTTTATTTGGCGGGTTTTATCTGACGGGGTGCGGAAGGTTTGTCCCCTCCACGGCATTAAAGATGGACCCGATCCGGCCAACTATCAACGGTTGGCCGGATATTTTTCGCAGGTGTTAGAAAAACGTGTAAATGCCGTTCCCGATGCACTGTCGAAGGGTGCGGTCTGTCCGTATTCAGGCGATGCGGACGCGCTCGTGTGACGAGAGGATGTTCATCGCTTCGCGGTATTTGGCCACGGTGCGGCGTGCCACGGGCACGCCGGAGGCCTTCAGCAGATCCGCCAGTTTGGCGTCGGACAACGGCTTGCGTGGGTTCTCGTTTTCCACCAGCCGGCGGATCATCGCCTGGATCGCCGTGCTGGATGCTTCACCACCCCCGTCGGTGTCGATGCCGGAGGCAAAGAACGCGCGCAACGGCAACGTGCCGCGTGGCGTGCGCACGTACTTGCGTGCGATCGCGCGCGACACGGTGGATTCGTGCAGGCCGACTTCCTCGGCCACGTCGCGCAGGGTGAGCGGGCGAAGCGCCTGCTCGCCGAATTCCAGGAAGCCGGACTGCTGGCGCAGCAGGCAGCGCGTGACCTTGAGCAGGGTTTCGCCACGGGCTTCGAGGCTTTTCAGCAGCCAGCGCGCTTCCTGCAGCTGGCCTTTCAGGTAGCCGGCATCGCTTTCGCCGCACTGCCGGATCATCTGTTCGTAGCCGCGATGGATGGTGATGCGCGGCAGCGTGTTGCCGGCGAGTGCGGCGCGCCAGACGCCGCGATGCCGCCAGACCACGCAGTCGGGCACGACATAGGTGTCATGCGACAGGTCACCGACCTGGGCCCCTGGCTTGGGATCCAGCGTACGCAGCAGCTGCACGGCCTCTTCCACGTCGGCGACGGGCAGCCTGAGCTCCTGTGCCAGCCCTGCCACGCCGCTGCGCGGCAGGCGCTCGAGCGCGGTATCGGCGATCTTCAGCGCCAGGGCCTTGCCGGGCGTATCGTCGCTGAGGACCGACAGTTGCAGGTGGAGGCATTCGCCCAGCGTGCGTGCGGCCACGCCGACCGGATCGAAGCGCTGCAGTTGGTGGAGCACCACGAGGATCTCGTCTTCGCCGGCCTCGATCTCGGGGCGCAGTGTCTGGGCGATGTCGGCCAGTGGCTCGCGCAGGTAACCGTCGTCGCCGAGTGCGTCGATCAGCGCCGCGCCGATGCGGCGGTCGCGTACGGACAGCTGCGACAGATGCAGCTGCCACAACAGGTGGTCGTGCAGCGTGTCGACTTCGGCCACGCGTTCGGCGGGGCTGCCACCTTCGTCGTCATCGAACGAGCCGCCGCTGCCGGAGGTCGTCCATGGCCCTTCATCGGGCGACCAGGTCTCGTCATCGCGCTCATCGCGTGCCAGCGTGTCCCGGTCGTCGTCCGGTGCGCTTTCCTGGCCGTCGCGTTCCTTGCCGGCTTCCAGCGGTGGCGCCGGTGCCTCTTCGTTCTCGTCCCAGTCCAGCAGGGGGTTGGTTTCCACCGCTTCGGTCAGTTCGACTTCCAGCTCGGCGGTGGACATCTGCAGCAGACGGATGGCCTGACGCAGCTGCGGCGTCATGACCAACTGTTGTCCCAGCGATGTCTGCAGGCGTGGCTTCATTCCCGACCCATGAAACGCGATGGACCCCTCGGGCCCGTGCCGCGGATCACAGGCGGAATGCATCCCCCAGGTAGACCCGACGCACGTCCGGATTGGCCAGCAACGCGTCCGGCGCCCCCTGCGCCAGTACGCTCCCGGCATTGAGGATATACGCCCTGTCACAGATTCCCAAGGTTTCGCGGACATTGTGGTCGGTGATCAGCACACCGATGCCGCGGTTCTTGAGGTGTTTGACGATGCGCTGGATCTCGCCGACCGAGATGGGGTCGACGCCGGCGAAGGGCTCATCCAGCAGCATCAGGCGGGGCTTGGCGGCCAGCGCGCGGGCGATCTCGCAGCGGCGTCGCTCGCCGCCGGACAGGCTGGCGCCCAGCTGGTCGGCCACGTGGCTGATCTGGAGTTCATCCAGCAGGGAGGCCAGTTCGCGGTCGATGCCGGCGGCGTCCAGGTCCTCGCGCAGTTCCAGCACCAGACGGATGTTGTCCGACACGCTGAGCTTGCGGAATACCGACGGTTCCTGCGGCAGGTAACCCACGCCCAGCTTGGCGCGTCGGTACATCGGTTCGGCGGTGATGTCCTGGCCGTCCAGCTCGATGCTGCCGGCGTCGGCGGCCACCAGGCCGACGATCATGTAGAAGCAGGTCGTCTTGCCGGCGCCATTGGGGCCCAGCAGGCCGACCACTTCGCCAGCCTCGAGGGTCAGCCCGAAGTCGCCGACGACTTCGCGTTGCTTGTAGCGCTTGCGCAGGCCCTTGGCGGTCAGCATCACTTCTTGCCCTGTGCCGCCGGCGCCGACTTCGGCTGGATGACGGTGCGCACGCGGCTGCCGTCGCCACCGCTCTGGATGTTGCCGGTGACCGTGTTGTAGACCATGCGCTGGCCACTGTTGGCGCCGCGGTCGGATTTCACCGTGTAGTTGCCGATGAAGGTGATGGTCTCGTTGGTCATGTCGTATTCCACGCGGTCGGCCTGCGCATCCATCCAGCTGCCGTCGTCCAGCTGCTGCCGCATCTTGACCTGCTTGCCGGTGAAGATGGCTTTGGACAATTCACCGTTCCGGCGGATGATTTCCGCGCGTGCGGCATTGATCGCCAGGCTGCCCTGGCTGAGCGCCACGTTGCCACCGAGGACCGTCGTGCCGTCCCCGTTGACGATGCCCGACTGGGAGTCGGATTCGATGTTCATGGCCTGGTTGCGGTCGGACGACTTGGCCACCCCTTCTGCGGCAGGCAGCAGTAGCAGCAGCGCGGCACTAGCGAGCAGAACGCGGTTCATAGATAGATTTCACCTGGGATTTGAGTTCGTATGCCTTGGTCTTGAGGTTCATCTCAAAACCACGCCCGCTCAGTCTAGAGCCTGGCTGGGTAAGGGTCACGAGATCGTCGCTGGTCGCGAGGTCCCGATTCGGGAAGACGTTGAGTTGCTCGGTACGGAATTCGGCGGTCTGGGCGCTGCCCTTCGGCGGCGTGCCATGCACGTCGCCGCGCAGGCGCAGCTCCTCGCCCTTGGCGGCCAGCCAGCCGGTCTTGGCGCGCAGTTCCCAGGAGCGGCCTTCCTCTTCCGGCAGCAGGAACAGCGGCGTGGTGATGGAGAACGTCTGGTCGACCGGATTGCGCGCCATCTCCGGCGCACGCACCGCGACGGCTTCCACGCCTTCGCTGTTGAGGGCGATCATCTCGAAATCGCGCATGACGTAATCCGAGCGGTCGGCGACCACGCGGTCCGGTTCGGGTATGTCGCGATTCTTCCACGCCGACCAGCCGCTGACGATGGCGGCCAGCAGCAGCACCAGACCCAGGGTGGTACGCCAGCTCATGCGGTCACGCCTTCGAACGAGGGGGCATGCCCTTGCGACGCCAGGATCAGGTCGCAGGCTTCGCGCGCCGCGCCCTCGCCGCCAGTACTGCGGGTGCGCCAGTGCGCATGGGCCGCCGTCCACGCATGTGCATTGGCCGGCACGATGCCCAGCCCCACCGCCTGCAGCGGCGGTACGTCGGGCAGGTCGTCGCCCATGAAGGCGACCTCGTCGAGCGAGATGCCCAGGCCGGCGCACAACGTCTTCACCTGCGCCAGCTTGTCCTTGACCCCCGTGAAGACCTGCACCCCCAGCTCGCGTCCGCGCGCCACGGCCACGGTGCCGCCGCGGGCGGTGATGAAGGCGACCTCGATGCCGGCGCGCTTCAGCAGCACCAGGCCCTGGCCATCCTGCACATGGAACGCTTTCTGTTCGCGTCCGTCGCCGTCCAGGTACAGGCGGCCGTCGGTCAGGGTGCCGTCCACGTCGAAACAGGCCAGCCGGACGCGCGAGGCGCGGGCGATCAGGTCTTCGTCAAGGGCGTGCAGATGGGAGAGGGGCATCAAGGGGTTTCGAGAGGAGAAGTCGGACGGGGGAAATGAACGCGCGAATGCGGTTACACCACGCGGGCCCGCAACAGGTCATGAATATTGAGGGCGCCGACCGGGCGCTGTTCAGCGTCCACCACGATCAGGCCGCTGATCTGGTGGGCCTCCATGAGTTGCGCCGCTTCCACGGCCAGCTGGTCGGCGCCGATGGTCTTCGGCTGCCGCGTCATGACCTCGCCGATGCGGGTGCCGCGGAGGTCCAGCGACGGGTTGTCGAGCGTGCGGCGCAGGTCGCCGTCGGTGAACAGGCCCACCAACCGGCCAGCGTCATCGACCACCGCGGTCATGCCCAGGCGCTTGCGGCTCATCTCCACCAGCGCTTCGCTCAGGGTCGCGCCCTGGTCGATGCGGGGTACATCGTCGCCCGCGTGCATCACGTCGGTGATGTGCAGCAGCAGGCGGCGCCCCAGGCTGCCGGCGGGATGCGAGCGGGCGAAGTCGTCGGCCGTGAAGCCGCGGGCATCCAGCAGGGCCACCGCCAGTGCATCGCCCATCGCCAGCGAGGCGGTCGTGCTGCTGGTGGGTGCCAGATCCAGCGGACAGGCCTCGGCCGGCACGCTGACGTCCAGATGCAGGTCGGCCTCGCGGGCCAGGGTGGACTGCGGGCGGCCGGTCATGGCGATGACCGTGTTGCCCTGGCGCTTCAGCACCGGCAGCAGCATCAGCACTTCGTCCGATTCGCCGGAGTACGAGAGCGCCAGCACCACGTCGGCATCGGTGATCATGCCCAGGTCGCCGTGGCCGGCTTCGCCGGGGTGCACGTAGAAGGCCGGGGTACCGGTGGAGGCTAGGGTCGCGGCGATCTTGCGCGCGATGTGGCCCGACTTGCCCATGCCGGTGCAGACCACGCGGCCATGGCTGTCTAGGATGGCCTGGCACACCGCCGAGAATCCGCCATCGATGCGGGCCGCCAGCGCGTCCAGCGCGCGGGCCTCGATCTGGATCACGCGGCGGCCGCTTTCGGCCAGGCTGGTGGCGGAAACGGTCTCGGTCCGGGGAAGCGTCTGGGGCATGCGGAGGCCGGCGCCAAGGGTAGAATGGACCCGTATTTTATTAGGAAAGCCCGTTGGACGCCGAAACCATCCGTAAATTGATCGAATCCGGCCTGCCGGGCGCCCGTGCCGACGTGCGGGGCGACGATGGTGTCCACTTCGAGGCGACAGTCGTGTCAGAGGCCTTCCGCGGCAAGCTGCCGCTGGTCCGGCACCGGCTGGTCTACGCCACCCTGGGCGACCTGATGGGTGGCGCCATCCATGCGCTGGCCCTGAAAACGGTGACGCCCGAAGAAGTCGCCTGACCGGCGGCGTCGTGTCCATGCTCCATCCACTCCGGGGGGAAGAGGTCATGCGGAAGCACGCGGCTGCGCTGGGCATGGTGTGCGCGATGGTGGTGACTCCCTTGCTGGCGGCCACGACGCCGGAGCAGCGGCCCCCCTCGACCGCCGCACGCGAGGCCCCATTCCACGATGCGCCCCCCGCCTGGCGGGCCTACTTCGATGCGGTGCTGGCGGCACGGAAGCTGACGGACCCCCTGCAACGCTGCCTGGCCTATCCCGACCTGCCCGGCAACCAGTGGCCGGCCCGGCACGCCGAGGTCCACTGCCGCAACCATTTCGAACGCCTGCTGCTGACGGTCGACGAGATCCAGGCCGCGCTGGCGAAGGGCGACGTGGCGGCGCTGGAGGCCCGCCTGGATACCTTGCTGGCGCGTCACTTCGACCCCCAGGATCCACGGGAGGACATCCACTACGTCTTCGATGCCCTGCGCGAAGCCACGCCGGCACAGGACGCGCTCACCAAGCAGTGGCTACGGCTGTCGCCGGAAAGCGCCTACGCCCACCTTGCCCGGGGCGCGTACCTGGACGGCGCCGCCTGGAATGCCCGCGGGGAGAAGTACGCGTCCGAGACGCCGCGCGAGAACATGCAGCGCATGTCCCAGATCGCCAGCCAGGCGGTCGTGATGTTCGAGCAGGCCGTGGCACTGGAGCCCCGCCTGCTGCCCGCCTACGAGGGACTGCTGCGGATGTCGGTGGTCGCTTCACTCGATGACGTCGGCGAGCACGCCATCGAACAGGCCGAGCGGGTCGATGCTGGTTGCGTCTCCATGGCCTACGAGCACATGCGCGCGCTGCAACCCCGATGGGGTGGCTCGTACCCGGCGATGTTCCAGTACGCCGAATCCCTGCGCTTGCTGCAGGCCAGCCGGCCCCACTTGGCCATGTACGTGGGCGCGCCGCTGGCCGACCATGCAGATCGCCTGGTGGCCGATGACCAGTACGTGGGCACGACCCTCCAGGGGTTCGAACAGGCCGTCTCGCTGGGCTCCAACGAGGAGTACATGAAGGACGTTGCCAACGTCGCCCTCAATGCCACCGATGGCGCACGCGACCCCTGGAAAGGCTATGCACATCTGATCCAGGCCGAGCGGTTTTCCCCGCAGAACGCCTGGGCGCAACGCACGCTGGCGCGCTTCCTGATGCGGCGCGATCCCGAATGGGCCCTGCATCACGTCAAGCGGGCCCTCGAGCTGGAGCCGGCCGATGCGGCAGGCCATTACCTCGCAGGCGTGGCCTACTACACTATGCGCCGGTTCGATGCGGCGCAGGCCGAGTACCTGATCGCCATCGATGATGCCGACCAGCGCCAGGCTTCGTTGCGGGAACTGTCCAGCATGTGGCTTTACGCCAGTGGCCTGCCGTCAAGGCAGCGGGCCACCCGGGCGGCACCGTACATCGCGCGCCTGATGAAGGAATATCCCGACGATGGCCAAGGCTGGATCATGCACCTCCACGAGCGGACCATGGTGGACAACCATGTCGATGCGTCGCTACTGAAGACGGTGCTGCAGAAGGCCGACCGCAGCGATCCCTGGCAGGCGCGTGCCATCCAGCCTTTCGAAGATATCCGCGCCGGCAGGCCCGCCGCGCCCCCTACCCAAGAGTAAGCACATACCCATGCAGAAAATCATCGTCACCGGCGGCAACGCCCTCAACGGCGAAGTCACCATTTCCGGCGCCAAGAACGCCGTGTTGCCGATCCTGTGCGCCACGCTGCTCGCCGATGGCCCGGTCGAGATCACCAACGTGCCGCACCTGCACGACGTGGTCACCACCGTGAAGCTGCTGGGCGAACTGGGCGCGGGCATCAGCATCGACGAAGGCACGCTGTCCAGGGGCAGTGCGATCACGGTCGACCCGCGCAGCGTCAATCAGCATGTCGCTCCGTACGAACTGGTCAAGACCATGCGCGCCTCGATCCTGGTGCTGGGTCCGCTGCTGGCCAAGTACGGCGCCGCCGAAGTGTCGCTGCCCGGTGGCTGCGCGATCGGTTCGCGCCCGGTGGATCAGCACATCAAGGGCCTGCAGGCGCTTGGTGCGGACATCACCGTCGAGAACGGCTTCGTGAAGGCCAAGGCCAGGCGCCTGAAGGGCGCGCGCTACGTCTTCGACATGGTCACCGTCACCGGCACCGAGAACGTGCTGATGGCCGCCACGCTGGCCGAAGGCACCACCGTGCTGGAAAACGCCGCGATGGAACCCGAGATCACCGACCTGGCCGACTGCCTGGTCGCGCTGGGCGCGAAGATCGAGGGCGCGGGGACTTCTCGCATCGTCGTGCACGGTGTCGAGCGCCTCAGCGGCGGTCGTCATGCCGTGGTGCCGGACCGCATCGAAACCGGCACCTTCCTAGTCGCGGCCGCGATGACCGGTGGCCGGATCACCGCACGTCGCGCGCGTGGCGACACGCTGGATGCCGTTCTCGACAAGCTGACCGAAGCCGGCGCGCACATCGAGACCACCGCCGACACGATCACGCTGGACATGCAGGGCAAGCGCCCCAAGGCCGTCAGCCTGACCACCGCGCCGTACCCGGCATTCCCCACCGACATGCAGGCGCAGTTCATGGCGCTCAACTGCATTGCCGAGGGCGTGGGCGTCATCAACGAAACGATCTTCGAAAACCGCTTCATGCACGTCAACGAACTGCTGCGCCTGGGCGCCGACATCCGCGTGGAAGGCCACACCGCCATCGTGCGGGGCGTGCCCCGGCTGAGCGGTGCGCCGGTGATGGCGACGGACCTGCGTGCCTCCGCTTCGCTGATCCTGGCAGGCCTGGTGGCCGATGGCGACACCACCATCGACCGCATCTACCACCTGGACCGTGGCTACGAGAACATCGAGGAAAAACTCGGTGCGTTGGGCGCGAAGATCCGGCGCGTGTCATGAGCACGCCCATCGTCAAGGCGCCCGCGTCGCGCTCGCGCTTTCCGCTGCGCCGCAAGATCCTGCTCGGCTTCGTCGCGCTGTTGCTGGCGGCGGTCGCGTGGCTGCATTTCACCGGTGCGGCCGGCACGCACGGCATTCCCAGCCAGGACATGGACTGGAACGGTGACGGCACGGTCACGGAAACCGAAATCGCGGAAGCGTTCTATGCGGTCGTCGTCACCCAGACCGAAGAAGGACCCCGCCACTGCAACAGCTTCGCCTGGCGCAAGAACGGCCAGACCATCCGCCTGGACTGCAAGACGGTGTTCCAGCCAGCGCAGGCCGGCGACAAGGACTGAAAGAAAAAGCCCGGCATTGCCGGGCTTTTTTTCGGGTGAGGCGTGCGTGTCACCGCCATGATGTCAGCTGCAGCCGAAAGGTTTCGCTGCCGCCCTCGCGTTGCACGATGCGTACGGGTGTGGGCACGCCTGCGGCGACCCAGACCGTCGTCTGCTTGTCACCCGCCACCTGCACTGCCCGTGAGGTGTCCAGCGTACGGCCCGCGACGACCAGCTTTTCACGGCCGACCACACGATAACTGAGGGGCTTGGCGCGGCCGTTCTCGACCAGCCGGTAGCTCACGGCGTTGCGACCGGCCCCCACGTCGCGTACCAGCGCAAGATTGACCAGCAGCGCATCCATGTCCCCCGGTCGCAGGGGGATAGGGCCGGCGCGGTGGGGTTTCACGTCGCCACTCCAGCGCGCCTGCAGTGCCTTCCAGTTGTAGTGGGTGATGATCGACCGGGTCTTCATCAGGTAGGTGGAGCGGTCGCTGCCACCGACGGGACGGTAGCGGCCCGCGGCGTCTTCGAACACCGTGGCTTGGCTGAGGTTGGCGGCGGCGTTGCGGATGCCCATGGCGTACGTCCAGCGGTTGCCCTGTCGGGTCAGCGTCATGGAACCACCCGCGGAAATGCCCTTGTAGGAGGCGGCGTACTCGGCGCTGAACGGTTTGAGTGCGTGCGCGGGCAGTGCCAGCACCGATGTCCATGCCAGCAGGGCAAGCATGGTGAGCCGTGGCTTTCTGATCATGCGGACATCCTTGTCGTGGTGGCGAAGTGAGAACGCTTGGACGGAGCCGTCAGCGCCAGGACTTCAGCTGCAGGTCGATGGCGTCCTGGCCGTTCTCGCGCTGCAGGATGCGCGCGGGCACCGGCATGTCCGGCACGATCCAGACGATGGTCTGCTTGTCGCCATCGGTGCGGATGACCTTGGTGGCGCTTTGCGGCTTGCCGCCGACGGTGATGTTTTCCTTGCCGGCGACCTGATAGGTCATCGGCTTGGCACGCCCGTTCTCGACCATGCGGTAGTTCAGCGGCTTGCCCGCGGCGACATCGCGCACGATGGCCAGGTTGACCAGCAGCGCGTCCATGTCGCCGGCCTGCAGCTTCACCGGTCCGGCGCGATCGGGCTTGACGTCACCCGACCAGGTGGCCTGTGCCTTGGACCAGTCGTAGACGGTGTTGACGTTCTTCTTCTTGATCAGCAGGCGCGACGCGTCGGTGCTGGACAGCGGGCGCAGGCGGCCGTCCTGTTCGTCGAACACGGTGCGCTGGCTCAGGTCCACGGCCTGGTTGCGCACGGTGAGCGTATACAGCCAGCGGTTGTTGGCCTGCGGCGCGACCACCATCTGGCCTTCGCCCACCATGCCCAGCGCACTGGCCTGGTACTGTGCGGTGAACGCTTCCACGGCCAGCGCGGGCGCACTGGTGGCGCCCAGCAATGCGGCGACGCCCAGCAGGCGGACGGAACGAAGAGTAGGGATGTTCATGCTCATGGCACTCCTTGGTATTCGACCAGGCGCAGGTCGATGGTGTCCTGGCCGTTTTCCCGCTGCAGGATGCGCACGGGGGTGGGCACGCCGTCGGCGACCCAGAAAATCGTTTCGTCATTGCCGCCGTTGGTGCGGTTGACGCGCAACGCACTGTAACTCAGCTCTTCCACCGCGATGGTCTCGGGCTCGGCGGCGACCACGTACTGGTAATCGCGCACGCGGCCGTTGTCCACCACGCGGTAGTTCAGGGCGCGCCCCGGCGCCGCGTCGCGGATGACGGCCAGGTTCATCAACAGCGCGCTCATGTCGCCCGGCTGCAGCGGCAGCGGCGCGCGGCGGTTCTTCTTGATGTCACCCTGCCACTGCGCGGTCTTTGCACGCCAGTCGTAGGTGCCAACCATCTTCTTGCCCATCAGCAGCGCGTGGCGGACGGTGGCCTGGCTGAGCGGGCGGAAGTCCTCGCCCACCGTGTCGAACACCGTGCTCTGCTCGATGTTCAAGCCGGCCAGCCGCGCGAAACCGCGCGTGCCCTTCACGCCCAGGTCGATCTGCCACTGGTCACCGCTTCGCGGCGCCACCTTCATGCTGGCGCTGCCTGCCAGCTTGCCCTCGTTGTAGGCCTGATAGCTGGCCACGAACGGCTCCAGCGCCCGGGCGGGCGCAGCGAGTCCGGCCAGTGACAGGCCAAGCAACAGGGCAGGCAACGGTGAGGGCATCCAGGGGGTCACGGATTCAAACGGTCGGTTGAATCTAGGAGGAGGGGATTTAATAGCGGCTGACCGTGACAGAGCGTGATGTCGCCCTGTTCAGCCAGCGCGCCGGTCGCCGCCAGCCGCAGCACCGCGACCAGCAGTGCGTGTTCACGCGGAAGCAGGCGCGCCGCCAGCGTTTCGGGCGTGTCGTCGGCCAGGATGGGTACCCGAACCTGGGCAATGACGGCGCCGGCGTCCAGTTCAGGTATGACGAAGTGGACGCTGGCGCCGTGGTCGGCATCGCGCGCCTCCAGCGCGCGCGCGTGGGTGTGCAGCCCGCGGTAGCGGGGCAGCAGCGAGGGGTGGATGTTCAGCAGTCGGCCGCGGAACCGGGCGATGAGCGCATCACCCAGGATGCGCATGTAGCCGGCACACACCACCCAGTCCGGCCGCACCGCGTCGATGGCCTGCGCCAGCGCGTCCTCGTAGGCGGTCTTGTCCGGGAAGCCCGAGGGCCGGCGGCTCCAGCGCAGGGGCTCCGGCACCTGCTGCAACGCCGGCGCAGCGGGCCTGTCGGAGAACACGCCCACGACCTCGGCATCCAGCGTGCCCCGCCGGATCGCTTCGAGGATGGCCTGCAGGTTGCTGCCCCGGCCGGAGGCCAGCACCGCGATGCGGGCGGTCATCGACGTGTCTTCCCGCGCTCGCCGCGGGCCAGCGGCCACACCAGCAGCGCGCCCAGGGTGGCCAGCAGCATGTCGGCATGCGCGTCCCAGCTGTCGCCCTGTTGCCCGTTGTAGGACTCGGCGGCCTCGGGTGACAGGGTCAGGGCGATGCCCCATTCCAGCCACTCGTAGATCAGGCTGCTGCACATGATCAGCATCACCGCCAGCGTGAAGGCGTGACCCGCCGACAGGCGTGGCCAGCGCTGGCGCAGCCAATGCCAGAGGGCCGGCGTGAAGCAGACCCCGTACATCAGGTGGATGAAGCGGTCGAAGTGGTTGCGCTGCCAGCCGAAGGCCTGTGCCGGCGACCAGCCGGTGAGCGAATGCAACCAGGCATCGTAGGGAACGTAGGAATACAGCCAGCGCGCCCCGATGCAGTGCGCGACGATGAAGGCGCAGATCAGGACGAAGTGGGACGGACGCAGCGGCCAGCGCCGGTCATGCCACCACAGCCAGGCCAGGCCCAACACGGTCAGGCTGCTGTGCATGCCCTGTTCCAGCGGCCAGCGCGGCGCGATCCAGCTGGCGATGAACACCGCCAGCGTCACTCCGAAGGCGAGTCCCTTGCTGCGCGGCATGCCGCGCTCAGCCGATCCGGACGCGTTCGCCACTCGTGGCCGCCACCACCTGGCCGATCTGCCAGTGCGCCAGCTGCAGGCGGGCCAGGTCGGCCTGGACGGCCGGCAGCTGGTCGGGCGCCACCACCAGCACGAACCCGATGCCGCAGTTGAAGGTGCGCCACATCTCGGTGTTCTCCACCGCGCCTTCGCGCTGCAGCCAGTCGAACACCGGCGGCAGGGCCCAGGCGCCCGCGTCGATCTCCAGGCCGAGGCCGTCAGGGATCACGCGGATGATGTTCTCGGTCAGGCCGCCGCCGGTGATGTGGGCCATGGCGTGCAGGTCATGGGCCTTCAGCAGCTCGAGGATGGGCTTCACGTACAGGGTGGTCGGCGCCATCAGTGCATCGGCCAGCTTCACGCCGCCCACGTCGATGTCGGCCGGGCGGCCCGCGCGGTCATAGATGCGGCGCACCAGCGAATAGCCATTCGAATGCGGCCCGCTGGACGCGATGCCCACCAGCACGTCGCCGCTACGCACCTTGCTGCCATCGAGCAGTTGCGATTTCTCCACCGCGGCCACGCAGAAGCCGGCCAGGTCGTATTCGCCAGGGCCGTACATGTCGGGCATTTCCGCCGTCTCGCCGCCGATCAGCGCGCAGCCGGACAGTTCGCAGCCGCGGGCGATGCCGCCGACCACGGCCACCGTGGTGTCCACGTCGAGCTTGCCGGTGGCGAAGTAGTCCAGGAAGAACAGCGGCTCGGCGCCCTGTACCAGCACATCGTTGACGCACATCGCCACCAGGTCGATGCCGATGGTGTCGTGGCGGCCCAGCTGCTGGGCCAGCTTCAGCTTGGTGCCCACGCCGTCGGTGCCGGAGACCAGCACCGGCTCGCGGTACTTGCCCGACAGGTCGAACAGCGCGCCGAAGCCGCCCAGGCCGCCCATCACCTCCGGCCGGAAGCTGCGCTTGACCAGCGGCTTGATGCGTTCGACCAGCTCGTTGCCGGCGTCGATGTCGACACCCGCGTCTCGATAGGTCATCGGGGTGGGGGCAGGCGGCGTAGGCTGGGTCACGGGCGGTCGTCGGTGGGGCGGGAGAGGCGTGATTTTAAAGGAATCGGCAGGCGAATCGGTCCTCCTGAACGGGCGACGTTGGCGATGGCCGTCCATTCGGGCAACAATTCACACGATCTGCTGAGCACAAGGACGCTCGATGCGCCGTATTCCAGGTATCGCCCTCGTTGCCACCCTGCTGGCGCTGACACTGTTCGCCAGCCCCTTCGCGCAGGCCCAGTCCGGCCTGCGGACCGAAGGCGATGCGGCCGCGGCGCGCGGCCTCTACCAGGCCGAGGTGTCGGTGAACGGACAGGGCGAAGCCGAGCGCCAGGGTGGTTTCGCGCGCGCGCTGGGCACCGTGCTGGGCAAGCTGTCCGGCGACCGTGGGGCGATGTCGCGCCCGGGCGTGGGCGCCGAACTGCGCAATGCCCGGAATTACGTGGCCAGTTACGACTACCGCCAAGACCAGGGCACGTCGCCGACGGGCGCACCCACCTTCCGCACCATGCTGGTCGTGCGCTTCGAACCCGATGAAGTCGATGCACTTGCCGGTGCGCTGGGCCTGCCGGTCTGGCCGCAGCCGCGTCCCAAGCCGGTCGTCTGGCTGGCCATCAACGACGGCAGCGGACCGCGCCTGGTCGGCCTGCCGCAATCAAATGCCGCCCGTCCGCTGTTGAACCGTGCCATCGAGCGCGGCTACACCCTGGGCCTCCCTGCCGGAACGGCGGCCGAGCAGGCGCTGGTCGGCGCGATCTGGCGCCAGGATACGGCGGCCGTGGCGCGTGCCTCGTCGCGTTACAGCCCGCCGATGCAACTGGTGGGCAAGCTGTACCGCGACAAGGGCGGCTGGACAGCGGACTGGGTGTTCGTGGATGCAGGCAAGGTGCTGGCGAAGTGGTCGGTGAGCGATCCCGATGCCCGCCGCGCCATGTCCGCCGGTGCCGACGGCGCCGCCGATGCGCTGGTGAAACGCTACGGCAAGCGCGGCAGCGCCGGTCCTGCGGGCACCTATCGCGTCGTCTTCACCGGCATCGCCAGCACCGACGATTACCTGCGCCTGATGGGGCATCTGCAGAAGATGGCCGTGGTGCGCCGGATCACGCCGGTGCGTGCCAGCGGGGACCTGCTGGAACTGGACCTGGAGCTGGTCTCCGGCATGTCGGGTTTCCGCCGGATGCTGGGCGATGATGCACCCTTCACCGGTGGCGAAGGTGAGCCCCCGACCTACCGACTCCGCTGACCCGGCACAGGACTGCTCATGGATCTTTCCCCTACCCCCGTCGGCACGCTGGCGCGTCGCTGGCAGTGGCTGATCATCGCGATGATTTCCGGCTGGCTGATCTGGCTGCTGGCGCCGGTGCTGACGCCGTTCGTGCTGGCCGCGCTGCTGGGCTGGCTGGGCGATCCGCTGGTGGACCGGCTGGAGCGCTCGGGGCGCTCGCGCACCGTCGCGGTGGTGCTGGTGTTCACGCTGATGCTGCTGTTGCTGGTCCTGGCGCTGGTGATCCTGGTGCCGATGATCGAGGAGCAGGTGGTGACGCTGGTCGAATCGCTGCCGCAATACCGCGACTGGTTCATGCAGACCGCGCTGCCCTGGGTGGAACGGCGTACCGGCCTGCAGCTGGTGGCCTGGCTGGAACCGGACCGGTTGATGGAATGGGTGCGCGGGCACTGGCAGCAGGCCGGCGGCGTGGCGGCGACGATGTTCGGCTACTTCTCGCGCTCGGGCTTCGCGGTGATGGCCTGGATCGCCAACCTGGTGCTGCTGCCGATCCTGACGTTCTACTTCCTGCGCGACTGGGACACGCTGGTCGAACGCATCGCCGCGCTGGTGCCGCGCGACCACATCGCCACGGTCAATCGCCTGGCGCTCGAGTCCAACGACGTGCTGGGAGCGTTCCTGCGCGGGCAGTTCCTGGTGATGCTGGCACTGGGTGCGATCTATGCGATCGGCCTGTCCGTGGTCGGCCTGAAGGTGGGCCTGCTGATCGGCATCATCGCCGGCCTGATCAGTTTCGTGCCGTACCTGGGCACGGCGACGGGCATCGTGCTGGGCGTGATCGCCGCGCTGGTGCAGTCCAGCGGCGACTGGTCGCTGGTGACGCTGGTGCTGGGCGTGTTCGTGGCCGGCCAGATGCTGGAAGGCTACGTACTGACCCCGCGCATCGTCGGCGACCGCATCGGCCTGCATCCGGTGGCGGTGATCTTCTCGATCATGGCCGGCGGCCAGCTGTTCGGTTTCCTCGGCATGCTGCTGGCATTGCCGGTGGCGGCGATCGCCAACGTGCTGCTGCGCTACGCGCACGAACGCTACAAGCAGAGCCCGCTGTATGCGGGCGACCGGCCTGTGATCGTGCTGGATTCCTACATCGACAAGGGCAGCGTGGAGCAGGCCCAGGCACGCGATCCGGACCCGAAGTGAGCAATGCCGGCATGACCGAGCCGACCCTGGTCCCGCAGATCCCGCTGGCGCTGCGTTACCCGCCGGATCAGCGCTTCGACAGCTTCATCGCGCCGCCACCGGGCCTGTTGCCGCAGTTGCAGGCACTTGCGGGCGCGCAGGGCGCGGACTGGCTGTACTTGGCGGGCGCGCCGAAGACCGGCAAGACGCACCTGGCGCTGGCGCTGTGCGCGGCCGCGGAGCAGGCAGGGCGCCGCGCCGCGTTCCTGCCGATGACCGCGGCGGCGGGGCGCGTGCGGGATGCGCTGTCGTCGCTGGAAGGCAACGACGTGATCGCACTGGATGGGCTGGACGCCATCGGTGGCACGCGCGATGACGAAGTCGCGCTGTTCGATTTCCACAATCGCGCGCGCGCGGCCGGACTCAACGTGCTCTACACCGCGCGCGGCATCCCGACCGGCATCGGTCTTGAACTCCCCGACCTGCGTTCGCGCCTGCAGCAGTGCACCCGCGTCATGCTGGATCCGCTGGACGACGCCGGGCGCCGGGAGGTGCTGCGTGACCGCGCGCACCGGCGGGGCCTGGTACTGGAAGACGCGGCCATCGACTGGCTGCTGACGCATACCGAGCGCGACCTGGGCACGCTGGTGGCGCTGCTGGAGAAGCTGGACCGTGCATCGCTGGCCGCGCAGCGGCGGGTGACGGTGCCGTTCCTGCGCAGCGTGCTCTGAGCAAGCGCGGCGCCGGCCATCAGCGGCCCGGCAACCTCACCGTGCCAGCAGCTCCCGGTCGAGCTGCGCCAGGCGTTCGGGTGTTCCCACATCGGTCCAGCGGCCGCGATGGTGCTCGCCTGCAATGGCATCGCCCTCCATGAAGGCGCGAAGAACGGGTGCCAGCCGGAAGCGCGGCTTGCCATTCGGCGCCCGTCCGGCGTCGGCGTCGGCATGCGCCTGCCATTCCGCCAGCAAGGCAGGGCGGTAGACGCCGATGCCCGCATAGGTCAGCCGGTGCGCACCATCGCGACGGACATGGCCGGCGTCATCCAGCGCGAAATCGCCATGCGTCGCGTAACCGGGCGGGTCCACCATCACCAGGTGCGCCATTCCCTCGGGTTCCCGAGGCAGGCGGGCGAAGTCGTAGTCGCTCCAGATGTCGCCATTGACCAGCAGGAAGGGCGCATCGCCCAGCCGCGGCAATGCGTTCAACATCCCGCCGCCGGTTTCCAGCGGCGTCTCGCCTTCGTAGATGTAGTCGATGGCCAGGCCCCAGCGTTCGCCGTTGCCCAGCGCCTGCGGGAAGCGGTCGGCCAGCCAGCTGGTGTTGATGACGACCTGGCGCACGCCGATGGCGGCAAGCTTTTCCAGATGCCAGACGATCAACGCTTTTCCGCCGACATGCAGCAGGGGCTTGGGCGTGTGGTTAGTCAAAGGCCGCATGCGTTCGCCCAGCCCGGCCGCGAAAATCAGCGCCTTCATGGGGCCGCCTTCGATCGCATCGCCGGCCTGATGCGGCCATCGAGCAGACGCTGTAGAGCCGCCAGTTGCGGATAACGCGGCAACACCTCGTCCAGGTAGTCGATGAAGCGCGGCACATCGGGCAGGTATTTCGACTTGCCATCGCGGTAGTGCAGGCGAGCGAAGATGCCCAGGATCTTCAGGTGGCGCTGGATACCCATCCAGTCCGCATCGCGCAGGAACGTTTCCCAGGACGGCACCGGCAGTCCCGCGTCCTGCGCGCGCTGGTGATAGCGCGACAGCCATTCGTCCACGCGGGCCAACGGCCAACTGAGGAAAGCATCCTTGAACAGGCTGACCGCGTCGTAGGCGATCGGGCCGCGCACGCAGTCCTGGAAATCGAGGACCGCCGGGCCGGGGGTGGTCGGCATCAGGTTGCGTGGCATGAAGTCGCGGTGGGTCAGCACGCGCGCCTGCGACAGCGCGTTGTCCATCAGGCGCCGTTGCGCCAGTTCAAGTTCATCCGACTCGCCACAGTCGAGCGTGATGCCCAGATGGCGCTGCAGGAACCATTCGTCGAACAGTCCCGCATCCCGCTGCAGCAGGGCCTCGCCGAACTCCCCCATGCCCGCCGGTGGCGCGATGGCCTGCAATCGCAGCAGCTGGCCGATGGCGGCATCGAACCAGGCATCCGCATTTTCCGCGTCCATCATCTGCGCCAGCGTCGGCCCACCCAGGTCCTCCAGCACCAGGAATCCGTTGTCCACGTCGCGCGCCAGCACCTGCGGAACACGCACGCCACCGGATTCCAGCAGGTCGCGCATCGCCAGCCACGGGCCGACGTCCTCCAGCGCGGGCGGCGAATCCATCACGATGCGGCTGCCGCCATGGCCCCGGCTGCGCCAGTAGCTGCGGAACCCGGCGTCCACCGATGCGCGCTCCAGCGTGGCATGGGGATCGCCCAGCGCGCCGCGCGCCCAGTCCAGACGCTGGGCATCCCGCCCGGAAGAGTCCTGAATCGAATCGATCATGCGGTTCCGGCCGGCAAAGGGCTCTAATGCCGTAAAGGGTAAACTGACCTACTACCGACTTGCGAGGGCTGCATGGCCAATCTCCAACCTGTCCTGCTCTCCGGCGGCTCCGGCACGCGCCTGTGGCCGTTGTCGCGCGAAGCCTACCCGAAGCAGTTCCTGCCGCTGGCGGGCGACGACACCATGGTGCAGGCAACCTGGCGCCGCGTCGCGACGCTGGCAGACCGCGCGCCCATCGTGGTCGCGAATGAAGACCACCGCTTCCTGGTGGCCGAGCAGCTCCGGCAGGTGGACGCGCCGGTGCCCGCCATCATCCTGGAGCCGGTGGGTCGCAACACCGCCCCGGCGATCGCGGCTGCCGCGTTGCAGGCCATGGCCAAGGGGGAGGATCCGCTGCTGCTGGTGCTGCCATCGGATCACGTGGTGCGCGATGTCGCAGGCTTCCAGCATGCCGTGCGCGACGCGATGCCGGCCGCCGAACAGGGCGCGCTGGTCACTTTCGGCATCATTCCGGACGCACCGGAGACCGGTTTCGGCTACATCCAGGCCGATGCCGGTGAAGGCCTTCGCAAGGTCCTGCGCTTCGTCGAGAAGCCCGATGCCGACACCGCCCAAGCCTATCTGCAGGAGGGCGGGTACTACTGGAACAGTGGCATGTTCCTGTTCCGCGCCAGCCGCTTCCTGGAGGAACTCGCGCAGTTCCGGCCGGACATCGTTGCCGCCGTGCGCGCCGCGCACGCGGGGGCCAGGCACGATGGCGACTTCATCCGGCTGGACAAGGATGCCTTCGCGTCGAGCCCCTCCGATTCCATCGACTACGCGGTGATGGAGAAGACCTCGCATGCGATGGTGCTGCCGGTCGACATCGGCTGGAACGATGTCGGCAGCTGGTCCGCGCTGTGGGACGTGGCGGATCGCGACGGCGAAGGCAACGCATACCATGGCGATGTCATCGCCGTGGACACCCGCAACAGCTATGCGTATGCGCAGCGACTGGTCGCGCTGGTGGGCGTGGACGACATCGTGGTGGTCGAAACCGACGACGCGGTGCTGGTCGCGCGCAAGGACCGTGTGCAGGACGTCAAGCTGGTCGTTGCCCAGCTGAAGAAGGAACAGCGCAGCCAGGCGGTCCTGCACCGCGAGGTGCATCGCCCATGGGGCAGTTACGATTCGGTCGACAACGGTGCGCGCCACCAGGTCAAACGCATCAAGGTCAAGCCGGGTGCGGCGCTCAGCCTACAGATGCATCATCACCGCGCCGAGCACTGGATCGTGGTCTGCGGTACCGCGAAGGTGACGCGTGGCGAGGAAACGCTGCTGCTGTCGGAGAACGAGAGCACCTACATTCCGCTCGGTGTGAAGCACCGCCTGGAGAATCCCGGCAAGGTGCCGCTCGAACTGATCGAAGTGCAGTCCGGCAGTTATCTGGGTGAAGACGACATCGTCCGCTTCGAGGATGTCTACGGTCGCAGTGAGTAATGGCGTGAGCTCCACGCGCTACCGCCTGGACGATCTGGTGATCGATCTGGAGCGGCAGCGCGTCGACCGCGACGGCGAGCTCCTCAACGTGGCGGGCCTCAGCTTCCAGCTGCTGCGCTACCTGGTGGAGCAGGGTGACCGCGTCGTGGGCTTCGACGAGCTCATCCAGCGCGTGTGGGCGCCGGCGGTCGTCAACGAGGAGACCGTCACCCAGCGGGTGAAACTTCTGCGCCAGGCATTGGGAGATGACGGACGCCGTCCGCGTTACCTGCGGTCCGTGCGTGGGCAGGGTTACCAGTTGTGTGTGCGGCCGGAACCGATGCCTGCCTTCGAGCCCGCGAACATGCCGGAACCCGGGTCGCATCGATCACGCCGTGTGGTCATGGCCATGGCAGGCGTCGTGGTGTTCGCAGCGTGTGCGGGACTGTGGGCGTGGAAGCAGCATGTCGATGGCAACGACGCCCGTGCAAAGGCCACGGCGACCGCCCCGCCCTCGTTGCTGCAGCGCGCCGCCTACTACGCCAGCATCGGTCAGCGCGACGACAACGAACGCGCCATCGAACTCTTCGGCCAGGCCCTGGAACAAACCCCCGGCAACGTGGATGCACTGGTCGGATTGAGCCGCGCCTACAGTGCCCGCGTCTGCCTGTTCAATTTCCCGCCGGAATGGGCGGCGCGTGCGCAGGTGCTGGCAGAGCAGGCCATCCGCGCCGAGCCCGGGCGCGCGGCTGCCCACGCCGCGTTGGGGTATTCGCATGACTGTCGCGGTCGTATCGACGATGCGCTTGCCGGATACGAACGTGCCGTCGCGCTGGACCCCGCCGCCGACAACAGCCGCGCGTCCGCGGCCTACCTGTATGACCGCAAGGGGCTGCTCGCGCAGGCGCTGCTCGCCAACACATCATTGCGCGGCGATCCCGCGCGCGTGCGCTACCTGCAGGTGCAGATCGCCGGCATCCTGGATCTGCTGGGCTATCCGCAGGCGGCGGAAGCGCGTTATCGCCAGAGCTTCGCGTTGTATCCCGACAACGTCTTCTCCAACATCGCCTGGCCGCGTTTCCTGTTCCGCCACGGCCGCGCGACGGAAGCGCAGGCTGCGCTGGACCAGGCCATGCGGCGCGGCACGGAACATGCCGACCTGTTCCAGCTGGCAGCCGAACTGGCGCAACTGCGCGGCGATCCCGCGGCTGCCTTGGCGGCCTACCGGCAGGCGGAAGCCTTGCGTCCCGGTGCCAGCCTGCCGAAGACGCTGGCCCGCCTCCATGCGGGGCCCGTCGACCCGGCGTGGGCCAGTACGCGTGCCGACGGCCTTGCCCGCGAGTTGGAGAGCGGTGCGGGCTATCCCTCCGACTGGCTTGAAGTCGTGGTGCTGCGTGAGGCCGCCGGCGACCGTGCGGCGGCGCTCGTATCGCTGCATCGCGCGGTGGATGCGGGCTACAGCGATGCGGCGTACCTTCGCGTGTCGCCGTTGTTCCGGACGATGGCGGCCGAGCCAGGCTTCGCCCGCAGCGTGGATGCGCTGAACCGGCGCGTCGCGCTCGAGCACCGCAAGGTGCCGAGCGCGTTACTGGAACGCCTTACGGCATCGCCTTGAGCACGTAGTCGCCAAACATCTGCTGCGACTGCGGGTGGACGTTGCGCTGGTTGAACGAGGTCCGCGTGATCACCGCCACCAGCTGCCGGTCGGGCGCGATGAAGACGTAGTTGCCGCCGTTGCCCGACATCGCCCACGCTACCTGCTCTCCTTCTTTTCCCGGAAACCGGAACCGCCAGAACTGGTAGCCGTAGTCCGCATCCTCGCGCGCCTGCGCATGCACCGTCAGTGCCGCGTTGATCCAGGGCTCGGAGATGACCTGCCGGCCCTGCCAGCGGCCGCCATCCGCCACCAGTTGCCCCAGCTTGGCCAGGTCGCGACTGCGGTAGCGCGTGCCACCCCCGCCCATGCCCACACCCTCTGACGACCTGTTCCACTGCACCTGCCGGATGCCGAGTGGGTGTTCCAGTGCTTCGGCAGCGAACGTCGCCAACGGCTTGCCCGTTGCCCGCTCAATCACCGCGCCCAGCAGGAAGCTGCCCGCGGTGCAGTATGAAAACGCGCGGCCATGCGGGCTGTCCTCGGGTCGCGTCATCCACGGCGCGAAGCCACGCATCGGCAGGTCCAGCGCGAACCGGGTCCAGTCCTCGCTCAGATACATGCGCTCCTCGTTGCCGGCGGAGAACTGGTTTTCGTCGTCGCACTCCCAGGCCGAGCTCATCGTCAGCAGGTCTTCCAGCGTCATCTGCTGCTTGCGCGGACTGGGGTGCTGCCACGGTTGCCTGTCGGCGAAGTAGGCATACACCGGCGCCTGCGCACCGGGAATGTGCCCGCGATCAATCGCCGCTCCCAGCAGCAGGGCGGTGACGCTCTTGGTAGCCGAACGCGTGTCGTTGAGCACGTCCGGGCCGCCGCCGTTGAAGTAGCGCTCGTACACCAGCTTGCCCTGGTGGGCGATGACGACGCTGGTGACGCCCGGGAAATCCCCCTTCGCGATGGCCGCTTCCAGCGCCTGCAGGCGATCCACCCGCCAGCCGCCGCGACGGGCATCGGCGGTCTGCCAGCCATCCTGCATCGGCATGGGTGGCCGATAGGCTTCCGGCACGACTGGGGCGCTGGCAGATGGCTCCGCCGCGTGTGCAACGGGGGACATGACGAGGAAGAGCAACAGCAGGGAACGATACATGGCATGACTCCTTGGAAGGGAGCGTCATTCCATCGCGGGCCTCGATGAAGCGCCTGACAGCCGAATGAAGAATTATGAAAGCGGTCGTGCGCGCCGCACGGGGACAAGAAAAAGCCCCGCGTGGCGGGGCTTTTCGTGGCACTCGGCCGTCCGGTTGTCGCCGGAGGCTCAGGCCTTCTTCTTCACCATGGCGTAGATGAAGAGCAGGACGATGGCACCCACCACCGAAGCAATGAAGCCGGCCGGCTCGCCCGGGCCGTACCAGCCCAGTGCGCCGCCGATGAAGCGGGCCAGCAACGCACCGGCGATGCCGAGCAGGATGGTCATGAAGAAGCCCAGCTTGTCGTTGCCGGGCTTGAGGGCCCGTGCCAGCAAGCCGGCGAGGAAGCCGATCAACAAGGTCCAGAGGATGCCGCCGCCAAAGATCTGTTCCATCGAGTCGCTCCAGTTGGGAATGCGGGGGTGTCCGGAGCGTAACCCAGGACTCCCCCGTGAACCATCCGGCTCAGCAGCAGCCGTGGTCGCCGTGCTGCTCGCCACCGGCCGCCACGCCCACGCCCGTGGTTTCGCCACGCACGCTGGCCGCATGGTGCTCGGCGATCACGCGCGCGACGCAGGCGGTGACCTTCTTGCCCATCGGGATATGCAGGAACTCGTTCGGCCCATGCGCGTTGGAGTGGGGGCCCAGCACGCCCGTGATCATGAACTGCGCACCGGGGAACTTCTCGCCCAGCATGCCCATGAAAGGAATGGTGCCGCCTTCACCCATGTACATCGCCGGCGCGCCGAAGAACTCGCGGCTGGAGGCGTCGATGGCCTTCTCCAGCCACGGCGACATGGCGGGCGCATTCCAGCCGGTGCTGGCCTTCTCCAGGTCCAGGCTGACCTGCGCACCGTTGGGCGCATCCTTCTCCAGCAGGTTCTTCAGCAACTGGCCGGCCTGTTTTCCATCCAGCGTGGGCGGCAGGCGCAGCGACAGCTTCACCGACGTGTGCGGCCGCAACACGTTGCCGGCTGACGACAACGGCGGCATGCCGTCCACGCCGGTCACCGACAGCGCCGGGCGCCAGGTGCGGTTGAGCACCAGCTGGGCAAGGTCGTCCGCCATCGGGGTCATGCCGGGAAGGAACGGGAACTTGTCGAATACCGCCGTATCCAGCACGCGCGCGGCTTCCTGCGCCTGTGCAAGGCGGTCCGCGGGGATCTCGACCTGCAAGCCCTCCGGCAGGATGCGGCCGGTCTGTTCGTCCTCCAGCCGCGACAGCAGCTGGCGCAGCAGGCGGAAGCTGGACGGCACCACGCCGGAAGCATCGCCCGAGTGCACGCCTTCCTCCAGCACCTTGACGGTGAAGTTGCCGCCGGCCAGGCCGCGCAATGAGGTGGTGCACCAGAGCTGGTCGTAGTTGCCGCAGCCAGAATCCAGGCACACGACCAGCGACGGCATGCCGATGCGGTCGGCGAGGTGATCCACATAGGCGGGCAGGTCGTAGCTGCCCGACTCCTCACAGGCCTCGATCAGCACCACGCACCGTGCATGCGGTACGCCCTGCTGCTGCAGCGCCTGGATGGCGGCCAGCGAACCGAAGATCGCATAACCATCGTCGGCGCCGCCGCGGCCGTACAGCTTGTCGCCCTTGATCACCGGCACCCACGGGCCCAGGTCGTCGTCCCAGCCTGTCATTTCCGGCTGTTTGTCCAGGTGGCCATACAGCAGCACGGTATCGGCGCCGGTTTCCGGGCCGCTGGCAGGAATCTCGATGAAGATCAGCGGCGTGCGGCCCTCCAGGCGCACCACCTCCACCTGCATGCCCGGAACGGACTGCGCCTTCGCCCAGCGCTCCATCAGCTGGACCGCCTGTTCCATGTACCCGTTGGCCACCCAGTCCTTGTCGAACATCGGTGACTTGTTGGGGATGCGGATGTACTCGACCAGCTGCGGGACGATGTCGTCATCCCATTTCTCGGCTACGTAGCGGTCGACTTTGGCGGTATCCATGGCAACTCCGGGTACTGAAAACGGTAGGTGCACATTCTACGCTCCCATCCCGGGTAGGACTTTTCCTACAGAGTGAAGCGGCATTCCCCGGCAGTTTTCCCGGCGCGCGGACGATACCTTGGCGCCCATGTGGCATGGAGACTGTCCACGTCGGATGCGAAGGCCAAGCGCCCGCTCCGGCAGTCGGCCAGTCCCCAGGACGGCCTTACGGAAAAGTCCAGCCACAAGGAGAGTTGCCATGAAGTCGTTGATCCGGATTGCCCAAGCCACTGCGTTGTCGTTGCTGATGGCCTTCAGC
Source organism: Pseudoxanthomonas sp. SL93 (assembly GCF_026625825.1). NCBI lineage: Bacteria > Pseudomonadati > Pseudomonadota > Gammaproteobacteria > Lysobacterales > Lysobacteraceae > Pseudoxanthomonas > Pseudoxanthomonas sp. SL93. The sequence continues at coordinate 3,830,994 of NZ_CP113065.1, forward strand.
GCGCTTGCCGCGGAGAAGGTCAATATCAATACAGCCGATGCCGCCACGCTTGACCGCGTGCTCGTGGGGGTGGGGCCATCCAAGGCTGTCGCCATCGTCGATTACCGCAAGACCAATGGGCCGTTCAAGAGCGCCGAGGAGTTGGCGATGGTGAAAGGCATCGGCTTGCGGACCGTCGAGTTGAACCGCGACCGCATCGAACTGCGCGCCGGCACCGTGCCGGCCCGCAAGCCGGCCACGGCCGCAGGTGCGGAAAAGCCGAAGCAGGCGGCAAGGCGCTGATTCGTTCCCGCGCCGGGGCATGCGGACAGGACGTGCGCGCCACGGCGGCAGGGGCAGGAAGCCAAGGGGGAAAAGGCGGGATGCCGACAAGGACGTACCTATCGCAGCGCAGGATGCGCATGGGCCTGGAGCAGGCAAGAGGCCTGGAACCGGCAGGACGCTGACAAGGATGTAATCATCGCCCGGGTGCACACCGCTGTGCCCGGGCGATGTGCTTTGCGGGGCATGCGAAAGCGGGGTGACGCCACCGTATGCCGCATCGTCCTTCGCGCCTAGAATCGGCTCCAGGCTTTCACGGCACCGGATTCCACATGCACGACGCGGCATATGTCATTCCCGCCAACGAGTACCGGCGCGAACGCTGGAAGAACGGCCTGGGATGGACGCGCGAGATCCTGCGGGTGCCCGATAGCGGCGATTGGGCCTGGCGGCTTTCGATCGCCGAGATCGAGCGCGACGCGGCATTCTCCACGTTCCCCGGTATCGAACGGGAGCTGGTCCTCATCCGCGGCAACGGATTGCGCCTGCGGTTCGATCAAGGTGAAACCATCGAACTCGCGCCGCCCCACGGGCGGCTGCGCTTCAGCGGCGAACGGAAAGTATCGGGGGAACTGGTCGACGGGCTCACCCACGATTTCAACCTGATGTGGCGGCGGGATGCCGTTGACGCCGAGCTGTTCCACCGGCCCTTGGTCGGGCCCATGCTGTTCTTCACGGAACCGGGGGTCAGCTGGGCCATCCATCTGCTTGCGGGGCAGGCGGAATTCGATGCGGCCTCCGGATTGCCCCGGCTGTGGGCGGGTGACACGGCCATCCTTGTCGCAGGCGATGGTCGTGCACGCTATGCGTTGCAGGGTGGGGGCGAACTCCTTGCCATCCGCGTCCAGCAGAAGGACCGGTCGACGGGCGCCGATGGCTGAGGGCGAAGGACTTGCACCGGCACGGTCAGTACACGTCGCGCCGGTAGCGACCCTCGGCAAGCAACTGCTCCACCTTCCCGTCCCCCAGGGCGTCGCGTAGCGCGGCATCCACGCCGGGCGCCATGCCCGCAAGACTGCCGCACACGTAGATCGCGGCGCCGTCGTGTACCCATTCGCGCAGCAGGTCCGCCTGCGCTGCCAGGAGATGCTGCACATAGCGCCGCTCGGCGCCATCACGCGAGAAGGCCAGGTCCACGCGCGACAGGAAACCTTCTGCTTCCCACTGTTCAAGCTCCTGCCGATAATGGAGATCCCGGTCTGACTGGCGCTCGCCGAACAGCAGCCAGTTGCGTCGGGCACCGGCCGCGATGCGGGCCTTGAGGTGCGCGCGCAGGCCGGCGATGCCGGTGCCGTTGCCGACCAGGATCAACGGCGTGGTCGGGAGCGGGGGATGGAAGTTCGGGTTGCTGCGTACGCGCAGTGCGATCGATCCGCCCACAGGGGCGTGCACGCCCAGCCAGCCACTGCCGAGGCCGCAGGCTCCATCCGGTCGATGCATCAGCCGAACGAGCAGCTGCAGGCTGCCGTCGGCGGGCAGGGATGCGATGGAGTATTCCCGATGGGGCAGCGCGACCAGGCCATCGGCGATGGTCTGCGCGGAGTGGCCGCGCACAGCGTCCGGCGATGGAAGCTGGGAGCGCGCCAGCACGTCGCCCAGCCGCTCCGTGGTATCCGCATGCACGACCGTGGCATCGGCGGGCGCGCCGGCATCGCTCACGAACGCCGCCACGGTCGCCGCCGAATGACGGGGGCCGATCTCCGCGATGTCGCCCGGCAGCCAAGCCAGGGACGTTTCAGCAGGCGGCGTGAGTGCGATCCGGAATGCGGGACCTCCCACGCTACCGGGATTGCTCTCCACGCGCTCGGCAAGCGTCCATGTCTCGTACCGGGGCGGCGACCAGTCCGGCATGTCGGTGCTGCCACTCAATTGCCCAAGGTGGTGCTGCCAATGGCGCAATGCACTCTGGTCGGCATTGTCCACTTCCACCAGATCGAACAGTGGCTGCGCGCCTTGTCGACGCAGCCAGTCATCAAGCCGATGGCCGAATGCGCAGAACTGGCCGTACTGCCGGTCGCCAAGGGCCAGCACCGCGTAATGCAGCGACGCCAGCGGCAACGACTGCGTCATCACTTGGTTGACGAACGCGATCGCGGGGTCCGGTGGATCGCCTTCACCGGTGGTGCTGACAATGAACAGCACACGACGTGCCTTCACCAGGTGGTCGGTCGTCAGCCGTCCGAGATCGACCAGCTGCACGGCCGCACCCGCGCGCTCCAGCGAGGTGAGGGAAAGCCGAGCGACTTCTGCCGCGAAGCCGGTCTGGCTGGCATGGACCACCCATAACGTGTCGTCGTTGATGACCGATGTCGCGACGACGCGATCCCGCAGATTCGCGCGCCTGACCAGCCAGCCGCAGATGCCCGCATACGCGATCAGGGAAAATCCCGCTGCAAACCATCGTGCGGAACGAGGCGACGCCATCCACCAGTCGCCTGCATTCCACCGGGCCAGTGCAACCGCCACCAGTGCAAGCAGTGCGAGTGCGATGCCATTGCCAAGCAAGGCTCGATCCAAGGCAGGCATGGCGCGTACGCTGCTCATGCCGCCAGATGGCGCTGGAACGCCGGCGTCACGGTTTCGCGCAATCCCGTTGTATTGCGGACGAGGAAGCGTGCCGCCAGTCCCTGCCGCAGCGCGAACGCATGGCCTTGCTCGGCGCCCATCACGGTCAGTGCGGTCGCCCAGGCATCGGCGTGCATCGCATCGCTGGCCACCACGGTGACGGCAGCGGCGGCGTGCGCAACCGGCTCGCCGGTGCGGGGATCGATCGTGTGCGAATAGCGACGGCCATCCTGCTCGAAACCATGCCAGCGGTCGCCTGAGGTCGCGACCGCAATCCCGTCCAGCAGCAGTACGCGGGGTTCGAGTTCCCGGCTGTCGGCTTCCTCTTCCGGCGACGATTCCACCAGCACGCGCCACGGTTGCCCGTCCGGCTTGGTGCCGTAGCCGTACAACTCGCCGCCGACCTCGACCAGCGCAGCGGCTATGCCGCGCCGGCGCAACAAGTTCGCCACCACGTCCACGCCATAACCCTTCGCGATCGCGGACAGGTCAAGCGCGACATCGCCCGGCTGCCGCAGGCGCCGAATGTCCGCATCAAGGCAGACACGTTGCCAGCCTACGCGGGCGCGCGCTGCTTGCAGCGCAGCCTGCCCGGGTACCGCACGGGTTGCCGCATGGGCGCCGAATCCCCAGGCCGCGACCAGGGGCGACACCGTGGGGTCGTACGCGCCGTCGCTGGCGGCGGCCACCTCCAGCGCGGCGGCCAGCACGTGATGGAACTCGTCCGCCAACGGAAACCATTCGCCGGCGCCACTGCGGTTGTAGCGGCTGATGTCGGACGCCGCTTCCCACGTACTCATCTGCGCGACCACCCGATCCAGGCATGCCTGCACGGCATCGTGCAATGCATGCAGGTCGATGCGTGTTTCCGGGTGGAACTGCACCGACCATGTCGTGCCCATGGTCTGCCCATGCAGCGCCTGCACCGGCATGCGCCGGGAAGAGGTTGAGGGGACGGGTGTGCTCATCGGGGCAGTGCATCGCCGGCGTGCACCGGCGATGCAGCATGGATCACTGCGGAAGCACTTCCAGCGTGGCCACGTAGCTCAGTCGACGCTGCTTGGCTTGCGGCAGCGAGGTCTTCGCATCCTGCGTGCCTGTCTCCAGCCAGTACATGCCGGCCTCCGGCCACGTCACGCTGAACTCGCCCTGCGCATTGGTGGTGACCTTGATCTCTTCCTGCGCGTTGCGGTAACGCGTGCCGCCACGCGTGATCTCGAACTCCAGCCCCGCGGCGGGCTTGCCGTCCACCAGCAGTTTGAATTTCGCTTCCTCGCCTGCGAACAGGTCGTTCGGGTGCGTCACCGGTACCAGCTCCAGGCCTTCGCCCGTGGTCTTGAGCGCGGTGTCGTTGGGAGAGCCGTTGGTGACGAAGGTTTCGATGCGGCCGATGGATTGCGACACCTGCAGGTTCTTCGCATCCTTCGGTACTTCGGTCGCGAACGATGCCGGCGTACCGCGCCAGCGCTTCGGCTTGCCGTCTTCCTCCCAGCTGCCCGACAGGCCACTGTTGACGGTGGCGATGCGGTACGTGCCCTGCTGCGTCAGTTCGACATCAAAAACAGTGCGGTACTTGCCGGTGGCGAGGTTCTGCGCCTCCACCTTGCTGCCGTCGGGCGCGGTGATGACCAGGCCTTCGGTGCGCAGCGGCACGTGGTTGAAGTAGAAAAGATCGTTCGAGACCGCGGCATCCACGGTGATCCAGGGGTTGGTGCCGGCGATGACGGTCTGCGACGGCATCATCCATGCCTTGTGCGCCAGGGCGGTAGCGGGGATGACGGTGGCCAGGGCAATGGCGACGGCAAGGGAACGCTTCATGGGAGTCTCCAGCAAGGAAAGGGGAACGACGATCAGGGCTTGACGGTCAGGCTGACGGCACCGAGTTCGGTGCTGCCTTGGGCCTTGCCGGACTGCGGGGCTTTCTTCGCCGGCCAGCTGAAGGGGATCTTCAGCAGCTCGCGACCACCGACCTCGCGCGCGGCCTCGACGACCAGCGTGTAGTCGCCCGGTGCCAGCTTTGCGAGCTGGGGCTGCTTGTCGGTGAAGCTCAACGCGTGCTTGCCGACCGGCTTGGTGGGGCCGGTCACGCCGTCCACCGGCACCTTCAGGCTGCGCCCCGACTTGCGCCACCACTGGCGCATGTCGGGCAGCCACTTGGTGCCATGACCTTCCGAATTGCTCGTCTGCTGATACCAGACCGACAGGTTGGCGGCGACCTTCTGGTCCGCGCCTTCGATCCAGATCGCCACGTAGGGGCGGTGGTACTCGGCCACGTTCAACTTGGGCACTTCCACGTTGATGTCCAGCGTGGCGGCGTAGGCAGGGGTGGCGAGCAGGCCACTGAGTGCGATGGTCAGCGTGGTGTGGACGGCGATCTTCGACATGCGGGGTGCCCGTGGGTTCGTGGAAGGGGATCAGTGGATGAAGAGCAGGGCGAGCAGCAGCGGCACCAGCAAGCCCAGGCCGACCATCGGCCAGGTCATGCGGCGCTGGCGCCCGTGCAGATAGAGAAGGAACAGGCCGGTGATGCAGAACACCAGGCAGGCAACCGCGAAGACATCGAGGAACCAGCCCCATGCCGGGCCCGCGTTGCGTCCCTTGTGCAGATCGTTGAAGTAGGAAATCCAGCCGCGCTGCGTACGTTCGTATTCCACCGCGCCGGTTTCGCGATCAATGCTGAGCCAGGCATCCGCGCCGGGGCTCGGCATCGACAGATAGACCTCGGCATCGGACCACTCTGCGGTGCGCGCGCCGATGCTGACCGAGAACTGGTCGCCCAACCAGGCCGCGGCGGCGTCAGGCAGGGGCGCATTTCTTTCTTGGCGATTTCCCAGGCTGGTAAGCAAAGGCGCCGGCAACGTGGCGGTGCGGTTGGTCACTTCCGGCGTTGCCTCGATGCTGGAAGCGTGGTTCAGCGTGATGCCGGTAATGGCGAACAGCAGCATGCCGACCAAGCACACCGCCGAACTGATCCAGTGCCACTGGTGCAGCGTGCGCAACCAGAAGCCACGCCGTTGCTGGTGGTGCGCGATGTCAGGTTGGAGGGCAGGTCGCGCCAAGGCGGCAGCCAGGAAAAGGAAGGGGGCCATTACATCACAAATGAGAATTGATCTCAATTGAGAAGTCCTCCCGTTTGGGGTTGGGAGGCGCGGGCAGTCACCGTGCAGGTGGTCGATCAGGTTTGCGCTCGTTGGCGTGTCATTGGCGCGAGTCTTCGCGCCTTGCGCTGGATGCGATGCCGCGCGGGACTACACTTCGACCCACTGCCTCAGCAGGTTGTGATAGACGCCGGTCAGCTGGACCAGCGCCGCATGGTCGGGCACATCCTGCGTGAGCCGTCGGATGGAGAGATCCAGTTCGAACATCAGTCGCCGGTGGCCGTCATCGCGCACCATGCTCTGCATCCAGAAGAACGATGCCACGCGGGCGCCCCGGGTCACCGGGGTGACCTTGTGCAGGCTGGTGCCCGGATAGAGCACCATGTGGCCGGCCGGCAGTTTCACGCTGTGCGTGCCGAAGGTGTCTTCGATGATGAGTTCTCCGCCGTCATAGTCCTCCGGGGCGCTGAGGAACAGCGTTGCCGAGAGATCCGTCCGCACCGCCTCGGCACCGCCGCGGCTGCGGTCGTAACGCACGGCATTGTCCACATGGAAGCCGAACGACTGGCCACCGCTGTAGCGGTTGAAAAGCGGCGGATAGATACGCTTCGGCAGGGCGGCCGAAAAGAACGTGCTGTTGCGCGACAGCGCGTCGAGCACCATGGCGCCGACGTCGCGAGCGGCCGGCGAATCCTCCGGCAGTTGCGCATTGTCCTTGGCCTTGGCCGACTGGTAGCCGGCCGTGATGCGGCCATCGGCCCAGTCCGCCGCGTCGAGCATCGCGCGGGCCTGGGCGACCTGGGCCGGTGTCAGCACATCGGGAATGGGCAGCAGCATGTCAGGCGCCTATGAACGGAAAACCCCGCCCATTCTGCATGGGCGGGGCGGGAAGGGACATTGGCAAGGTCGGTTCAGAACTTGAACGTCGCCGTCAGCACCGCCGAGCGGCCTTCGCCGGGATTCGCCCACCCATTGCCGGCGGTGACCACGCCCGCGGCGTTGACGGTCAGGTTGTTGCGGATGCCGGTGTAGTACTCCTCGTCGAACAGGTTGCTGACGTTGAGCTGCAGGCCGATCCGCTCGTTGACCTGGTAGCCGACCATCGCGCGGTGCACCCAGTAGGCGTCCGTCTTCAGATAGGCGGTGGGCGAGGAATTGTTCGGATAGAACGAGCCTTGGTAGGTAGCGCCGTAACCGAAGGTCCAGTCGCCCAGCTCATAGGTGCTCCACAGGCTGGCGGAGTGTCGCGGGGTCTGGGTCAGTTCGCGGCCCTTGACCGGGTCGCTCGTGGCTTCGTCGGCCGCGTTCTGCAGCACTTCGCTGTCCAGGAAGGTGTAGTTGGCGAACACCGCCCACTCACGCGTGATGTTGCCCGCCACGCCGAGCGCGACGCCATCCACACGTGCCTTGCCGTCGAGCACCTGTTCCGGCTGCAGCGGGTCGGCACTGGTCACCTTGTAGTTCTGGCGTTCGTTGCGGAACAGCGCGGCGGTCACGGCCAGACGGTTCTCCAGCACGTCCCACTTGGTGCCGAGCTCGATGTTGACCGCGGTTTCCGGGTCGACGTTGCAGGTGGCGGCACTGCACGCACCGTTGACCGATGTCTTGGAGGGCGTCTTGCTGTTGGCGTACGACAGGTAGACGCTGGCGTTGTCGACCGGCTTGTAGACAAGGCCGGCACGGTAGGAGAACAGGTCATCCTCGTTCTCGAAGACGCTGCTCACGCCGGTGACCTGGCCGGTGCTCGACACGGCATAGTTCACCGTATCGCCCTCATTGTGCTCGTAACGCGCGCCGAGGTTGAGCAACCACTGGTCACCGAACTTGAGCGTATCGAACACATAGACGGCCTGGTTGTTCAGACTGCCCTCGGTGCGTCCGGTACGGAAGTAGTTCTGCGGCCCGGTCCAGATGTTGTAGGGATTGTCGAACGACTGCAGCGGATAGTTGCTGTTGTTGTCGAGCAGCGCGCTGCCGTTTGCATTGCGGAAAGCGTTGCCGCTGTCAAGCTCGAACTCCTCCTTGCTGAAGGAAACGCCGGCGACGAGATGATGTTCGACCGAGCCGGTGTTGAACGAAGCGGTCAGGTCGGTCTGGCTGTGGGCGATGAAGTTCTCGGTGTCACGCACCAGGCCACGCGGGCCGCCGGTAGGCGACCATGTGCCCGGCGGCTGGAGGGTGCCGGCCGGAACCCCTGAGCCAACGGGCAAGGCCGAACACGGGCCACCGGTATACGGGTTGGTGCCGTTCTCCAGGCACCATGAGCCCTGCAGCGCCGTGGCGTTGGCGAACTGCTCGACCCGCTGCAGGCGACCCAGGCTGCGCAGCTTCAGATTGTTGCTGAAGTCCATCTCGAACACGCCGGTCAGCATGTCCACGTCGATTTCCTGGCGCGAGGTGTTCCGGTAGCCGAAATAGGTTTCACGGTCCACGCCCGGCAATGGGCCGTCGTTGAAAGGACTCAGCGCGAACGGCACGCCGTACTGCGGCATGTTGTTGTCATGCTGGTGCAGGTAGCTCAGCGTGAAGCGGGTGTCGGAACCCAGGCCGAAGGCGATCGAGGGTGCGAAACCCCAGCGGTGCTTGAATTCTTCGTCGCGGCCCGGGACATCCTGCGTGTGGCCCATCGCGTTGAGGCGGACTGCAACGCCGTTCTCGAAGTCGAAATTGCTGTCGGCGGTCACGCGAGCGTACTTGTCGCTGCCGGCGCCGACGGTGAAGGTGCTCGCGTCGCCTTCGCGCGCCACCTTGCTGACCAGGTTGATGTTGCCGCCGACGGAGCCGGCGCCCGACATGGCCGAGTTGGCGCCATTGATCAGTTCGATGGCTTCCAGGTTGAACGTATCGCTGCGCGTGTACTGGGCGCTGTCGCGCACGCCGTCGGTGGTGATGTCGCTGCTGGCGGTGAAGCCGCGCAGGTTGATGCTGTCACCGTAGCCGCCGCCGCCTTCGCCCGCGCCGAAGGTGATGCCGGGCAAGGTGCTCAGCACGTCGCGCAGGCCAAGCAGGTTCTGCTGGTCCATGACCGCCTTGGTGACCACGGTGATCGTCTGCGGCGTGTCCACCAGCGCCTCGGTGTACTTGCCGGAACTGGCCTTCTGGACGTGTTCGCCATGGACTTCGACGGTGTCGAGTTCCTTGGCCTGCATGCCGGCGTCGGCAGGGGCGTCGCCCGTCGGGGCCGCATGGGCGGCAAAGACGGACAGCGAGAGGGACAGGGCCGCGGCCAGCGGCGACAGGGCGGGGGTCTTGGACATCATGGTCTCGAGGGTCTAGGCAGTGCGGCAGCTGGAAATGGCAGCCGCGAAGATGCGCATGTTAATGAGAACGATTTGCGATTACAACAAATCGTTCACATTTACCTCGGAACCTGTGGATTCCCGATCCGCCGCCGCCCTGATGCCTGGGGAGAACTTCGAAATACCTGGTTCGGCCCGGCAGGGCTTGAAGCGGGCCTCTGGCAGCCGGTCGGCCAGGTGTCAGTCGCGGTCGTCGCGGGTCCAGATGCCGCCATGTTCCAGACGGGTCGGGAATTTGGGGACGGGCGAGTAGGCGGGGGCGCACAACGCACGTCCGTCGCGCACGTCGAAACGCGCCCCGTGAAGGACGCATTCGATGCTGGCTTCCTGCGCGTTGAACTCGCCGGAGGAAAGTTCGAACTCTTCGTGGCTGCAACGGTCTTCCAGTGCGTAGAGCTCGCCATCGTGGTTGAAGATGACGATGGGCGTGCCCGTGACCTCGTCGAACACGGTCTTCATCTCCCCGGGCAGCAGTTCACCGGCGGCGCAGACGAAGGTCCAGGTCCCGCTCACGCGACGGCCCCCGTCAGGGGCTTCTGCAGGACTTCGAAACGCAGGTCGTCGCGCTTGGGGATGCCGTAGCGTTCGTCGCCGTAAGGAAAGGGCTTCTTGGTCCCGGTGCGGGCGTAGCCGCGGCGCTCGTAGAAGGCGATCAGCTCATCGCGGATGTCGATCACCGTCATGCGCATGGCGGCCAGATGCCAGTCCTCGCGTGCGACACGCTCGGCTTCGGCCAGCAGGGCCTTGCCCACGCCACCGCCCTGCAGGTCGGGACGAACCGAGAACATGCCGAAATAGCCGGCGCCCTCTTCTTCCGCCACGTGGGCGCAGGCGAGCAGCACGCCGCGGCGCTCGGCAATGATGATGCGGCTGCGTGGCCGCTCGATGTCCCGCTGCAGCACGTCGGCGTCGATGCGCTGCCCTTCCAGCATGTCGGCTTCGGTAGTCCAGCCCTGCTTGCTGACATCGCCGCGGTAGGCGGACGTGACCAGGGCGACCAGGGCGGGGATGTCGGCGCCGGTGGCGGCGCGGAAGGTGAGGGTATCCATGGCCGGATTTTACGGAAATCCGGCAACCTGTAGGAGCGACGTCAGTCGCGACGGCGATCCCGCCATGCCCGGACAGGTTCTGCAGCAGAAGAAGTCGCGATCGCGATCGGCACCGCCCCTGCAGAAAGGCGTCGTTATGCCAGCAGGCTCCGCGCCTTTTTCAGGGCGGCAATGAAGCGCTCCACTTCCTCGTGCGTGTTGTAGAACGCGAACGAGGCCCGCAGCGTGGCCGCCACGCCGTAGAACTGCAGCAGCGGATGGGCGCAATGCTGGCCTGAACGCACGGCGACGCCCTCCAGGTCCAGCAGCGTAGCCAGGTCGTGTGCGTGGGCGCCTTCGATCAGGAACGAGATGACGGCTGCCTTTTCCGGGGCGCGGCCGAAGATGCGTAGGCCTTCGATCCTGTCCAGTTCTTCGGTGGCATGCGCCAGCAGTCCGGCCTCGCGGGCTTCCACGTTCGCCATGCCCAGCGCGTCGAGGTAATCCACGGCCGCATCCAGGCCGATGAAGCCGGCGATGTTCGGCGTACCGGCCTCGAACTTGTGTGGCGCGTCGTTGAAGACGGTACCGTCGAAGCTGACTTCCTTGATCATCTCGCCGCCACCGATGAAGGGCGGCATGGCCTGCAAGTGTTCCTTGCGTGCCCACAGCGCCCCGGTGCCGGTGGGGCCGCACATCTTGTGACCGGTCAATGCATAGAAGTCGCAACCGATAGCCGCGACGTCGACCGCTCGATGCGGCACCGCCTGCGAGCCGTCCACGACGGTGACGATGCCGCGCTTGCGGGCTTCGCGGCAGATCTCGCGAACGGGATTCACCGTGCCCAGCACGTTGGAAGTGTGGGCGATGGCCAGCAGCTTCACGTCGCCGGTCATCGCGGCGTGCAGCGCATCCAGGTCCAGCGTGCCGTCTTGGCGGATTTCCGCGACCTTCACCGTCGCCCCGGTGCGCTCGGCGACGAGTTGCCACGGCACGATGTTGGCGTGGTGCTCCATGCGCGAGACCAGGATCGTGTCGCCGGCCTTCAGGCGCGGCAATGCCCACGAGTAGGCAACCAGATTGATCGCGAACGTTGTGCCACTGCACAGCACCAGTTCGTCCGGGCGCACGTTGAGGAAGCGCGCAAGCTTCTTGCGCGCGCCTTCATAGGCCTCGGTCGCCTCGGTGCCGAGCGTGTGCACGGCGCGGCTGACGTTGGCGTTGTGCTGGCGGTAGAACGCGTCGACGGTCTCGATGACCGAGGCGGGCTTCTGGCCGGTGTTGGCGCTGTCCAGGTAGACCAGCGGCTTGCCGTTGACCTGGCGGGTCAGCAAGGGGAAATCGGCGCGGACGCGATCCCAGTCGATGCGGGTTCCCGCGGCGTGCACCTGGACGGTCTCGCGGTTCATGCCGTGCCCAACGTCGCCAGCGCCGCGTCGACGCGCACCACCAGCAATTCGCGCAGTCCCGCGTCCTGGATGACGGACAGCGGTTCGCGGCAGAACGCGGCGGTCAGCAGCTGCTGTGCTTCCGGCGCGGACAGGCCGCGGGAGCGCAGGTAGAACAGGGCATTGGCTTCCAGTTGGCCGACGGTGGCGCCGTGCGCCGCCTTGACTTCGTCGGCATGGATCTCGAGCACCGGCTGGGTATCGATCTCCGCGTTGTCGGAGAGCAGCAGGTTCTTGTTCGACAGCGCCGCGTCGGTGCCGTCCGCACCCTCGCGGATCAGGATGCCGCCGTGGAAAACCACGCGGCCGCGGCCGGCACCCAGGCCGCGCCACGTCAGCTCGCAGGCGGTATCGCGGGCAATGTGGTCGATGCCCAGGCGCGTGTCCACGTGGCGGCGACCGTGCGCCAGCAGCACCCCGTTGGCGATCAGGCGCGCGCCATCGCCTTCGAGGCGGACATTCAGTTCATGGCGCGACAGGCCACCACCCAGTTCCAGGTCGACGCGACGGTATTCGGTGTCGCGCGCCAGTACCGCGTCGGTGCGCAGCAGCGTGGTGGCGCGTGCGCTGTCGGTTTCGACGCGTGCATGGGTGAGGCGTGCGCCCTGCGCCAGGTGCACATGGCCCAGGGCGTTGATCAGGTGCGCATGCGTGCCGATGGCGACATGGTGTTCGACCACGGTCAGTGCGGCGCCGGCACGCAGTTCGATCAGGTTGCGCAGGTGCCATGCACGGTCGGTGCCGTCTTCGGCGCCGATGAAGACCAGGTGTAGCGGCTGCTCGCTGCGCGCACCTTCTTCCGCGCGCAGCAGAACGCCTTCGGTGGCCAGTGCGGCGTTGAGGCGGGCGAATACTTCGTCGCCACGTTCGAAGCGGCGCTGCAGGAAGCGCGCGGCATCGCCACCCTCGGCAAGGGCTTCGGACAGCAGCTGCAGGCTGACGCCGTCGGGCAGGTCGGTGGTCAGCGACAGCGCGACGGAATAACGGCCGTTGACGAACACCGCGCGCGGTGCCGGGATGTCGGCCAGGACCATCGGGTCCACGGCGGGCGCGGCGTCCACGCCAGCGAAGCTGCGACGCTCGAGTTGGCGCAGCGAGGTGTATTTCCATGCTTCCGTGCGCGGGCCGGGCAGGCCGTCGCGCAGGGCTTCATCCAGCACGGCGCGCCGCGCCGCGTCACCATTGAAACCGGCGGACAGGGAATCCAGCAGCGCGCTCATCAGGCGATCTTCTCCGGCGCCACGCGGTCCTTGATCCACGAGTAACCGTGCTCTTCGAGTTCCAGTGCCAGCTCCGGGCCGCCGGATTCGACGATGCGGCCATTGGCCAGCACATGCACCACGTCCGGCTTGATGTAGTCGAGCAGGCGCTGGTAGTGGGTGATGACCAGGAAGGCGCGGTCAGGTGAGCGCAGGGCATTGACGCCGTCCGCCACGTTCTTCAGCGCGTCGATGTCCAGGCCGCTGTCGGTTTCGTCCAGGATGGCCAGCTTCGGTTCCAGCACGGCCAACTGGAAGATCTCGTTGCGCTTCTTCTCGCCACCGCTGAAGCCTTCGTTGACGCCCCGGTGCAGCAGTTCGTCCTTCAGGTGCAGCACGGCCAGCTTCTCGCGCACCAGCTTGAGGAACTGCATCGAATCCAGTTCGGCCTCGCCGCGCGCCTTGCGCTGCGCGTTGAGCGCGGCGCGCAGGAAGTACGTGTTGTTGACGCCGGGAATCTCCACGGGGTACTGGAAGGCGAGGAACACGCCGGCGGCCGCGCGCTCTTCCGGTTCCAGGTCAAGCAGCGGCTTGCCTTCGAATTCCACCGTGCCGGCGGTAACTTCATAGCCCTCGCGGCCGGCCAGGATGTTGCCCAGCGTGGACTTGCCCGCGCCGTTGGGGCCCATGATGGCGTGCACCTGGCCCGGCTTCACGTCCAGCGAGAGGCCTTTCAGGATTTCCTTGCCGGCGACGCTGGCGTGGAGGTTGTCGATCTTGAGCATGTGATTAGTGATTCGTCATTTTGTGATTGGTTGGGGAAACCCGAAGAGATTCATGTGTGGGCGGGATCTGGAAAATCGCCAATCCCGAATCACGAATCACTGCGTGGTTATCCCACGCTGCCTTCCAGCGACACTTCCAGCAGTTTCTTCGCCTCCACCGCAAACTCCATCGGCAGCTCGCGGAAGACCTGCTTGCAGAAACCGTCGACGATCATCGACACCGCGTCTTCCTGGCTGATCCCGCGGGCGCGGCAGTAGAACATCTGGTCGTCGCTGATCTTCGAGGTGGTGGCCTCGTGCTCCAGCGTGGCGGTGGGGTTCTTCACCTCGATG